>CAZXRI010000052.1:0-7655 GCA_964642765.1 uncultured Methanosarcinales archaeon
GCACGCTTTCAGGTGCATTCGCTATCGCTCAGCACCAATAATAAAAGGGCGACAATCGTGAGTCGTCACCGCACCGCAAAATCGGTGCACGCTTTCAGGAGATGTCAGCAAGCTGACAGCTTCTCCTCGTAAACTCGGAGATGCATTCGCTATCGCTCAGCACCAATAATAAAAGGGCGACAATCGTGAGTCGTCACCGCACCGCAAAATCGGTGCACGCTTTCAGGTGCATTCGCTATCGCTCAGCACCAATAATAAAAGGGCGACAATCGTGAGTCGTCACCGCACCGCAAAATCGGTGCACGCTTTCAGGTGCATTCGCTATCGCTCAGCACCAATAATAAAAGGGCGACAATCGTGAGTCGTCACCGCACCGCAAAATCGGTGCACGCTTTCAGGTGCATTCGCTATCGCTCAGCACCAATAATAAAAGGGCGACAACCGGGAATTGAACCCGGTCCAAAGGCTCCACAGGCCTCTATGCTGACCATTACACTATTGTCGCCATTATATTATGTAGAGAAAGAGAACGATATTAAAATGTTTTGTGAAAACGTTTATATAAACTTCTTATTTCTCATCTATCATGCCAGAGCCAAAAATTTCCGAGAAGACATGGAGCAAGTCCTTTGAATTGCCATTAGCAAAAAAATGGCTTGAGAATAAGGAATATAGATTCAATTCCAAGTCGGAAAAAAAGGTTTACAGCATTGACACACCACCTCCTTATGTTAATACACCTGTGCATATCGGTCAGGCAACGACTTATGTTCTGATGGATATGTTTGCACGATACAGAAGGATGACTAATCATGAGGTTATTTTTCCACTTGGATTGGATAGAAATGGATTGCCTATAGAGATGGCGGCAGAAAAAAAGTTCAAGACGAAATTCAATAAAGTGTCAAGAGAGGAATTTTTGGATATGTGCAATAAAGTTCTTTCTGAGTCGAGCAATGCAACACACGATACATTTGCAAGATTAGGCATAAGCTTTAATTCCTATGAAAAGTCTGACGAGATTGGCTCAATGTATGAAACAGATTCTCCTGAATACCGTGCTTTGACACAGGCAACTTTTATTGATTTGTGGAATAAGGGATTGATTTACGAAGACGAGAGAATCAACAATTACTGCCCAGGATGTCAGACAACAATTGCAGATGCAGAGATTGATTATGAGGACATTCAGAGTTTTTTCAATGATGTTATTTTCACAGTAAAGGAAACAGGAGAACAAATTATTATCGGCACAACAAGGCCTGAATTAATATGCACATGCGGTATGGTTATTTTTAATCCTGAAGATGACAGATACAAAAGGCTCGACGGAAAAACTGCCTTAACTCCAATCTACAACAAGGAAATTCCAATCAAGGCTCATCCTCTTGCACAAATTGACAAAGGAACTGGATTGGTGATGATGTGCTCTGTCGGAGACCTTTCTGATATTCGTTTTTTCAGGGAGATGGGCATCAAGCCGACTATTGCAATCAATGCAGATGGCACAATGAATGAGCATGCTGGATTTTTGAAAGGGCTGAGAATCAAGGATGCAAGAGAAAAAATTGTCGAGGAATTGGATAAAAACAAATTGCTTGTTGGAAGAAAGCAGACAACACACAGAACTCCTATCTGCGAGAGAAGCAAGCATCATATTGAATTCATTTCAATGAAAGAGTTTTATCTCAAGCAGGTTGATTACAAGGATAAGATGAGAGAGTTTGCACAGCAGATGAATTTTTTTGCGCCTGAATCAAGGCAAATCATGCTGAACTGGATTGATTCTGTAAGCATTGACTGGCCAATCTCGAGAAGAAGATATTATGCAACAGAGGTTCCTTTGTGGTATTGCAAAAAATGCAATGAAAAGATTGTTCCTGAAAAAGGAAGATATTACCAGCCTTGGCACGAGAAACCGCCGATAGAAAAATGCAAGTGCGGCTCAACGGAATTTATAGGAGAGACAAGGGTTTTTGATACATGGTTTGACTCCTCGATAACACCGCTTTATTTTCTTCAGTATGGAAGGAATGATGATTTTTTCAATAAGAATTCACTATGCACTTTAAGGCCTCAGGGAAAGGAAATAATCAGGACTTGGCTTTATTATACTGTTCTCAAAGATTATTTACTGACGGGAAAATGCATTTTCAAGGATGTCTGGATTAATTACCATATTGTTGATGATAAAGGATACAAGATGTCAAAGAGCAAGGGAAATGTAATTGACCCTAAAGAAGTTCTTGATAGATTTGGTGCAGAGCCATTCAGGCTTTGGGCTGCTGTCGAGGGGAATTTAGAAAAAACAGATTTTAGATGCTCATTTGACAGGATTGATGGAGCAGGAAAAACACTGACAAAGTTGTGGAATGTCGCAAGGTTTATCTCAATGTTTGATTATGAAAATAGCGAGAATAAAAAATCAAAACCAGAATATGAATTGACAGAGCTTGATAAATGGATTGTCAGCGAGATAAATGAATTGGTGAGATTATCAAGGGAGAGTTATGAAAGATATGATTTCCACAATCCAGCAATTCGAATAAAGCATTTTATCTGGGAGATTTTTGCAAGCCATTATTTGGAGATGGTTAAGAATCGTGCATATAACCAAAACGGCAAATTTTCCGACGGAGAGCAGAGAGCTGGAATATTTGCTTTGAATTATTGTTTGGATATGATTTTGAAATTGCTTGCTCCTATTACGCCTTTTATTACTGTCGAGATTTATTCTCAGTTAAGGGGAAAGAATATTCATGCTGAGGAATTTCCAGAAGGAAAGGAAAGCTATTCTGTTGGGTTTACATCTGAGGATATTTCTGCATTGAACAGTGAGATATGGAAAGCAAAGAAGGATGCGAATTTAAGCCTGAAAGCTCCTGTTAAGGAATTGACAATGCCTGAGAAATTTAGGGTTATCGAGAAGGATTTGAGGGAAATGCATGGGATTGAGAATATTAAATATGCTGAGAATGTTGAGGTTAGGATTTAGATATTAAACTGTATGCTGCTTGAGTATCCTCACAAGCCCTTCACAAGGAATTTTATTTTCATTGAGAATCTCTATCATTTGTCTCAAACTTTCTAAATGATAGGTCAGATACAGCCAATATAACCTAAAATATAAATACTTACAATTAACCACATGTCTTTACAATGTCAAACCCACTAAAATTCAAATCAGAAATTATGACAGAAGGTGATAAAAGAGCTCCAAACAGGGCAATGTTAAGGGCAGTCGGATTCTCAGACGAGGATTTTGAAAAGCCTGTTGTAGGAATTGCAAGCACATGGTCAGAAATCACTCCGTGCAATATTCATATTGACAAGCTTGCATTAGAGGCAAAACAAGGAGCAAAAAAATCAGGAGGAGCTCCATTAATCTTTGGTACAATAACAGTTTCCGACGGAATTTCAATGGGGCATGCAGGAATGAAATTCTCATTGCCGAGCAGGGAAATAATTGCCGACTCAATTGAAACAGTCTCAGAAGCAGAAAGATTTGATTCTCTCGTCGCTATTGGCGGTTGTGATAAAAACATGCCAGGATGTATAATGGCAATGGCAAGAATTAATATCCCAAGTGTTTTTGTCTATGGTGGAACAATCAAGCCGGGAAATGTAGACGGAAATGATGTTGATATTGTTTCTATTTTTGAAGCAGTCGGCCAATACAAGGCAGGAAAAATATCAAAAGAAAAATTCCATGATATAGAATGCCATGCATGTCCTGGAGCAGGCTCTTGCGGCGGAATGTACACAGCAAATACAATGTCGTCTGCAATTGAAGCTCTTGGGATGAGCCTTCCAGGAGGAGCATCTACTCCAGCAGAAGACGATAGAAAAAAACAGGAATGCCAAAAAGCAAGTGAATCAGTATTAAACCTCCTCAGGAAAAAAATTTATCCGAGAACAATTCTCACAAAAAAGGCATTTGAAAATGCAATATCTGTTGTCATGGCATTAGGAGGCTCAACAAATGCAGTGCTTCATTTAATGGCAATTGCAAAAGCTGCAAATGTTCCTCTCTCTCTCGAGGATTTTGACAGAATATCTGGAAAAGTTCCTCATCTTGCAGACTTAAAGCCCTCGGGAAAATATGTAATGGCTGACTTGGATAAAGTTGGCGGGGTAACAGGAGTAATGAAAATGCTCCTATCAGCAGGATTATTGCACGGAGATTGCTTGACTGTAACAGGAAAAACAGTTGCAGAAAACCTGCAAAATTTTCCAGAACTGGAAGAAAATCAGCAGATTATCTCGTCTTTAAAAAATCCAAAATACAAAACAGGCCCAATAGTAATCCTGAAAGGCAATCTTGCTCCTGAATGTGCAGTTGCAAAAATATCCGGCTTGAAAAAAATCTCAATAACAGGCCCTGCAGTTGTATTTGAATCAGAAGAAGAAACCCTTGATGCAATTCTTGCTGGAAAAATCAAGGAAGGAGATGTTATTGTCATAAGGTATGAAGGACCAAAAGGTGGACCTGGAATGAGAGAAATGCTTGCGCCGACATCAGCATTAATAGGAGAAGGACTTGGAGCAGATGTTGGTTTAATCACAGACGGAAGATTTTCCGGCGGCTCTCATGGAATGGTTGTTGGGCATGTATCTCCGGAAGCACAGGATGGCGGTCCAATTGCAATTATTAAAAATGGAGACACTATAACAATAGATGCAGAAAAGAAATTGTTGAAATTGCATTTATCCGATGAGGAAATCTCTTTACGATTAAAAAGCTGGAAAGCTCCTGAATTAAAATACAAGACAGGAGTTCTTTACAAATATGCAAAGCTTGTTTCGTCTGCATCTCATGGAGCAGTTACCTGCTAGGCAATGTTATTCATAATTTAAAGTATGTTAAAAACTTCTCCAGATAAAAAATATTTTGCTTGCACGGATTTACTTGGCTGTAACCATAGCAGAAACTACTCTAAGCCCTTTCAGGTTCTTTTTCACGTCTGCAATTGACCTAATTTTAATAATCCTCTTAAAGATAAATTTAGGTCTCATGTAGAACCTTTTGAAAGCTTCCTTGTGTATCGCAAGCAATTCTTCTGCATTTTTGTATCCTTTTGGAACAAATACTGGCTGCCATTCACTAAACTTTCTAAAGTCCTTATCGAGGGTTCCCCATTTTTCTGCTGTGTTCCATAACTCTGTTCCTGGATATGGTGTTGCGATTGTAAATTGTGCATAATCAGGATCAAGATCTATCGCAAATTGAATAGTTTGGCGGGCTTTTTCTGGTGTTTCTCCAGGCAATCCAACCATAAAAGAGCCTCTTATTTCTATGCCTACTTTTTTTACAAGCTTCACTTGGCTAGTCAGTTGCTCCAATGTCATTTTCTTCTTTATGTTATCAAGAAGTTCCTGAGATCCTGATTCTATCCCAAAAAATATGTTCCAGCAGCCTGCTTTCTTCATAGCCCTAAGCAATGGCTCATCTATCAAATCAAGCCTTGTGTAGCACGACCATACTATCCCGATTTTCTCCTTTTCCTGAGCTTCGCAGAATTTGTACACCCATGCCTTGTTGAGAGTCATAATATCATCCCAGAAAGCGATTTCCTTGACTTTATATCTCTCCTTAAGAAGTTTCATCTCCTGTATTACATTTTCCACGCTTCTTTGCCTGAAAACACCCTTTGCGTCATGACAGAAAGTGCACGTGAAAGGGCATCCTCTCGATGTAACCATCTGAAAGGTGTTTGGAGATATCTTGTATGTGTTAGGCAATGAGGTGTATTTTGACATATCAAGCAGGTGTCTGGCTGGGAATGGCATACTATCAAGCTTCATAACAATGCCTGCCTTCACGATTCTTTTCTGCTTGTACTCATCAAGATTTTTTATAACTTCACTGATTATATTGTCAGCCTCACCCTGTATGATAATATCAGCATTCATTTCTGAAGAAACTTCGTTTGGCATAATTGTTGGATGTGGCCCTCCAAGAATTATATATTTGCCAGAGAACTGATTTTTTATAACATCACACAGTTCTCTGGTTACATTTGCTAGTGCAGTAATTGCTGCAATACCTATAACAATAGGATTAAAATTTGTTATTTCTGTAAGGATGTCTGAGATAGTATACTTATTTACAGGGCAATCCATTATTTTAACCTCGTGCCCGTCTCTTTCTAATATAGCTGCCATGTAGCAAAGACCTAATGGTGGCAGAAATCCTCCTACATCACCCATATCTCTTGCGTATCTCTCATTTAAGTTTTGAGGTGGAAATATTAAAAGAATCTTCATATCATCACCAGTATAGATTTGGTATGATAATGGTTTTTTGTTATTATAAAAATGTTTCTGAATATCTTTATATACTGATTCTTCTTTCTATAAATCTAAGAATAAGATGGAAACATTATCAATACTAGAAAAAATAAAGTCTAAATATCCTATAGAAGAATTAAAAAAATTGCTTTCTAAACTCAAGAATATTAAGACTCTTGTTATTGGCGACACTATAATAGATGAATATCACTTTATAGTTCCTAAAGGCAGGGCAATTAAAGACCCCATAATGTCGGTTGATTATGTAAGCCATGATATCTATCCTGGGGGGATATTGGCAATTGCCAACAATGTAAGCAACTATGTTGATAATGTGGACCTGATTACATTGCTGGGAGACCATGATTCTAGAGAAGATTATATTAGAAAAGCATTGAATAAAAATGTTGCAACAAAATTCTTTTTCAAGCAAAACTCTCCAACAACCGTTAAAAGAAGGTATGTGGACAACATAAGGAGACATAAGCTTTTCAAGGTTGAATATATAAATGATTTACCTATAAGCAAGGAACTTGAATTGCAATTAATTGCTCATCTAAAAATGCATCTGCCAAAATATGACCTTGTAATTGTCGGGGATTTTGGGCATGGCATTATCAACAAAAATATTATTAAATTTCTTGAGGAAAATTCCAAGCATCTATCTGTTAACGTCCAGACAAACAGTACAAACTACGGCTTTAATTTCATAACAAAATACAGCAGGGTTAACTTCACAAGTATGGATGAATTAGAATTGAAGCTTGCACTGACAAGCCCTTTTGAGGAAATTGATAAACTAATCTTTGAACTTGCCGAATTAAAGGTTGTTGATAAAATTCTTATAACCCTTGGATCAAATGGATGCATCTATACAGACAATTCAATGACATTGCTAAAATGTCCCATCCTTACGCGTAAAGTTGTTGATACTGTAGGAGCAGGTGATGCAGTATTTTCAATAATTTCATTACTATCTTATATTGATGCACCTGATGAAGTAATACCGTTTATAGCGAACTGTGTTGGGGGTATTGCTGTAAATATACTATGCAATAAAGAGAGTGTTACAAAGGAAAAATTACTTGCGTTTATAGGTAAGGTTTACGATGGAATGGAACCAATATAAAATTAAAATAAGGGATGCTTTGGACAGATTTAAATTTGACGAAGAGATACTTGCGGTCTTGAAAAACTCTGTTTTGAATGACCAGAAAATATTTATTGCTGGTAATGGAGGCAGTGCTGCAATTTCTCTTCATTACGCATGTGATCTTTCTAAAGGAGCAAATAAAGAATGGGAAAAAAATAAAAGGCGTTTTCAGGCAATTTGTCTATCAACAAACATATCGTATTTAAGTGCT
>CAZXRI010000053.1:0-7542 GCA_964642765.1 uncultured Methanosarcinales archaeon
AAATCTTACTTTCAAAACGACAAAACTCCCCCTTGATGAATGTTCTTGATGTATCGCTTCGCTCATTTGATAGAACGACTGAACTCCCCCTGTGCTTCGCACATTTACACTCACTACGCCGAATTGATATAAGTGAAAATTCGACTCTTCGGACGAAGTTTTCCTACACTTCGTATGGAAAAAGAGTTTAACAAGAATTCTATAAGTTAAGTTCAATTTGAGAGCCAACACAAGAAAGGGATGCCCACGATTGCTTAGCAACCGAAATTTCCTCTTTAATATTTAAAATTTTTATAAAGTGGGTGTCTTTCAATTAGAGCATTAAAAATGTCATCATCTCTGCCTGAAGTCACACCATCAAAAGTTATCAGAAATGAATCTAAACTTTCTCGTTCTTTTTGAAGAATTTTTGGATCCATCGAAAACCAGCCTGAAACACCTACATATTCTATATCAAAACCCTTTCCATAAACAAAGCCAAAAATTACTTGAACTCTTCTTATATGATAATCATGTGAAACAACTATTAGTTTATCCATGTTGTTTGGAACTACGACACCCTTTTTTGAGAACACTGCTTGCCCGATAGTATCTAAAGATAATCCTTCTGAAAATAAATCCTCTGGACTTACTCGCATCTCGAGTGCATATAACCTCATTGCTTCTGCATGAGTTAAAGTTGCCTCTTTATCAGCATGCCCTCCACTCATAGTTAAGGTTTCAACTTCTGTTCTGCAATACATATCTATACTTTTATCTACCCTGGCTTTTGTTTCTTCGCTTAGCGAATTATCTGGATTAATATGATGGGATAAAGTTATAGCGGTTTTGTATGCCATGAAAATAGTATAATACTCCTATTTTATAAATCTTTAGATTAGTTTACTACTTGCAGGTTACCATTATAAACTGCGGCACCCCTAAAAATAGTATCTGGTTCGCAGATTATTGATAAGCGAGGACTCTCAAACTTTGCGGATGCACTCCAACTTCACGCTGTAGTGCCGGAGAAACTAACACCCCAAAACAGGGCAATTCTCATCGATAAAATAGAGAAAAAAATTGTGTCTGAACAGGTATATGTTAAGATGGGAGTTTGATATTCACTTTGAGCAATCAATATCCAAATTCCTATCTTTGTATAGCTGATTTTATGGTTTTTTTGAATATATTAATCATCAAAGTTTAATCTTCCGTCGAGAAAACCTTCATTTTAGAAAGTATACAATCTATCACAGAAATATTTATATATAAGTTACGACGAATAAATAGAAATATTATTGAGTTTTTTGGCGAAAACTCAAAATGTCAATATAAGCTTTTACTCAATCGGTTTTATTGGCGTAAACCCGATTCAGTTTGCTTGGACTGTTGGCGTAAAAATTTGATTTCTTAAGAAGGTAATAAACTATACATCAATATAAACTTTTCGATAGTTGTACCTATATTTTCCAAAATATAGTTCGACTGTTTAATTCAAGTAAAAAAACTAAGGGGTGAAAAGGCCACAAAAAGGGGTGCGCGAATAAAATGGAGTTTTTTATAAACAATGCAAAACAGCAGAACGAGCAGAACAACACAGAAGAATTTACCGTCGGGCAGGCAAACATCAAGGTTATTGGTGTCGGCGGCTCAGGGAATAATATGGTTGGTTGGCTATACCAGAAAGGAATCAAGGGCGCTGAAATTCTAGCATGCAACACAGACCAGCAACACTTGAATATTATTGGAGCTGACAAGAAGTTTCTCATTGGAAAAGATTTGACAAAAGGATTAGGCTGTGGAGGATTTCCTGAGAAAGGAGCACAGGCAGCACAGGAAAGTATCCAGCAGATTAAGGATTCTCTGAAAGGTTCAGACATGGTCTTTGTATGTGCAGGAATGGGAGGCGGAACAGGAACAGGAGCAGCAGCAGTTGTTGCAGAAGCAGCAAAAGCAACAGGAGCTATCGTTATAGGAACTGTTACAATGCCATTCAAGATTGAGAGAGCCAGAGTTGATAAAGCAGAATGGGGACTTCAGCAATTAAGAAAAGTTTCTGATACCGTTATTGTGATAGATAACAACAGGCTTGTCCAGATAGCTGGAAACCTTCCAATCAAGCAGGCATTTGCAGTTGCCAATGAATTAGTCTCAACAATGATAAAAGGAATCGTCGAGACAATCGCAGTCCCAAGCCTTGTTAACCTTGACTATGCTGATGTAAAGGCAATCATGACAAACGGCGGAGTTGCAGCTATCGGTGTCGGAATGTCAGATACAAACAATCGTGTTGAGGAAGCTGTCAAATGTGCATTGTCAAACCCACTCCTCGATATAAATTACACAGGAGCAACAGGAGCATTAATCCATATAGAAGGAGGCCCTGACATGACGCTTGATGAAATCAATAAGATTGGAGAGCAGGTTACAGAAAGCCTTGACCCTGATGCAAACGTAATCTGGGGAGCGAGAGTTAATGATAACCTGAAAGGAAAATTGGTAGTGATGACAATCATAACTGGCGTAAAATCACCGTGGATATTAGGAAAAGCTGATAACAGAAGACAAACAGCACATCACACAGCACATCTGAGCGAAGAGCTTGGAATTGAGCTGGTTTAATGCTCACCCCTTTAGTCTTAGAAGGTTAGTGCCTTCAAGTGTGGTGAACTGGTTCTTCGCCTTCATTCCACCCCCAATATAATGAAGGCGATTTTTTATACCCCTTATCAAAAGGGGGGTTTTTTATTTTTTTTATTGATTAAACTCATACCTTAAAATAGCTCCAACCTTACCCAAATCCCTAAGCTGGACACCTTCTCTTGTATCTGTCGATATAATCCTGATTTCTGTACCCATTTTCCTTGCCTCATCCTCAAACATGGATATTTTCTCGTCGGTAAGGCTCTCTGACAGCAAAAGAACATCAACAGCGCCAAACTGCAAAGCCTTAAGAACTTCTTTCTCACCATACGCAGTCTTTGCCAGATTCGTTGCAAGCATCTCAAGGAATCTATTAACAATCTTCTTCTCCTCTCCAACTTCCTCATTGGCAAGCACATCTTGGCTCTTATCCAAAAGCTCCTGAAGCCCAAACTCCTCTGTATAACTCAAATCCTTGATAGCAATAATCTTCTTCTTCAGTTCATTAGTAATAAAATTCCCGTCAACAAACTCATACTTAGTTGGACCAGGACCTCCAACAATAATCCCCTTAAGATTCTGATTCCCGAGAAACTGCTCTTTCATATACTCGCCAACCTTAGAATAATGATCCTTGGCAGCTCCTTCTCTCAGTCGAGAGAATCTCATTGCACTCTGCCCTCCTGCCTTAAACTTCCCCGGAACCTGAGAATGTGTTTTCACAAGAGGAATAATCGCCTTGCCTTTAAGATAAGCAATATTCGCATCCCGCCTGTCAATAACAACCAGCCCAAAAGTAGCCTTCACATCAAGCATCTCAACCAAAGGATCGAGGACAAACTCCTTATCACACCGATAAATCCTGATTTTCAAAGGCAATGGAGGCTCAATGCTGAAAACCTGATAATCCTCCTGCCCTTCCCGCTCAGAAACATTCCCTGAAAAAACAACCAGCCCATTTGGCGGAGTCTTCTTAAACAACTTTAAATGCTGAATCATCCTCTCAAGAGAAGCAATCACATTCTTTCTTGTGCCTGTTGACTTAATATTCTCTGCTGTTCCCTGCTCCTGTGCAAGATGATTAACAATCTTATTAAGGTCATATTCAGCAGGAACATAAACACTAACCAGTTCAGTATGCCTGCCTCTATGATTTTCAATATCTTTCACAAACTTCTTCAGATGAAACCTCTGGATTTCGTTCAATGACATTTTAACACAAGCAATACACCATCAGATAAATTTAAAAATACATACCAAATACTCTAACAGATTTACCTCGAATAAGTGAGATATTATAAACATTATCATTATCCCACATAAAGCTTATGGGGCTGTGGGGTAGCTTGGCTAGCCTCTCTGGCTTGGGAATAAAAGGAAATAATGCTTAACACAAAATCATAAAAAGTTCCGGATATTAAGAGACCAGAAGACCCCGGTTCGAATAGAGATAAGAAGTAAGGATTTCAAAGATTATCTCGACGAAATTCCGGGCAGCCCCATTTTATAATTATAAAAAATAACAATCAGCACAGAGGATGAAAAAAGAACATGGCAGAAAAAATTGACTTAGGAACAGCAAAAAGATTTGGAGCAAGATACGGAACAAAGCCGAAACAAATATTCGCTGCAATAGAAAAACTCCAGAGAACAAAAAACAAGTGCCCTTATTGCCACTACAAAAAAGTCAGGCGAATAGCTTATGGAATATGGCTATGCGAAAAATGCAATGCAAAATTCACAGGCAGGGCATACACAATATCAGAGATTCTCCCGACTGAAAAGAAAAGGATTGAAGAAGCAATAATCGAGGACACTCCTGAGACTCAGGAAGAAGAATCCTATGATGATGAAGATAACAATCAGGCAGACACTCAAGAAAAGCATGGAGAAGATTCTCAGGAAGAGAATTTACAGGACGACGAAACTCAGGGTGGATATGCTCAGGAAGAAAAAAAGGAGGAAGCACAATACTAAGTGCATTAAAAAATGGCAGAATACAAATGTTTTGAATGCAACAAAAAAGTCGGCACAGAATATCTCAGGAAAAGAATAAGATGTCCTTACTGCGGAAGCAAAATGCTCTTCAAGCCAAGAACAGTTTCAACAGTTGTCAAGGCAGTCTAATTATATAACAAAGGTTAATATGCCATCTGAAAACAAAGATACAGAGCAGACAATTGCGCATCTCCAGCTCATTGAGCAAAGTGTCCAGAATCTACAGTCTCAAAAACAGCAGTTCCAGATGCAGATAGTTGAAATTGAATCTGCTCTCAAGGAAATAGAGCCTGCAAAAGAAGCATACAAGATTGTCGGCAATATAATGGTCCTTTCTGATAAATCCGAACTCAAAAAAGATTTGGAATCTAAAAAATCCATTCTTGACCTAAGGATAAAGAGCATAGACAAGCAGGAAAACCAGCTCAGGGAAAAATCCCAGAAAATCCGTTCTAAGGTAATGGAAGATATGGATTCAAAAGATTAGTATAAGGTGTGGGGGTGTGGACATGGCACCACAAAATCAATTAAACGAGATAGTTAATTTTTTAGGCACAATAGGTGATGATTCAAGCGTTCCAAAAAGCCTTAAGATGCGAATTCAGGAAACAATAGGTGTTCTCAAGACAGAAGATGAAATAACCCTGAAAATTAACAGGGCGATAAGCGAGCTTGAAGACATAGGAAATGATACTAACATCACACCTTACATCAGGACTCAGGTATACAACCTCATAAGCTCTCTCGAAGGAATGCTGAGCCTTGTTTGATTATTACTTAATCATTCAATCTTCTCATATCCATAAATAGGCTGCCAGAACCCATCTGATACTGGAATAAAAGTCCTCATATTCAGAAATTGCTTTATTTTTGCATGAAAACGATATGCCTCTCTCCATAACTGCTTCTCACGCTTCTCAAACTCATAACGGACAATTCTCTTAAAATACAATTTATGGAAATGCTTCATAAGCCAATGATTATCCCATTCCTTCTTATAATCTGCAACAATTTTCGGCCGAATAAAAATCTCAATCTCTCCAGACTGTATCTTCATTTTCTTTCCTTGGTGCACGACTTCCTGATCCTTCAGGTAAACAACATGCAAGTCAAAATCAAGATGATACCTGAAATATCCATGATACTTTGTTTCAGGCTGCTTAACAGTCCTCCACCATACCCACATTTCTTTACCGCCCTGATGCAAGCCTTTCTGAACCATCTTATCCATGTATAGAGTCTCAGCATACCTATGCCCATCCTGATTATTCTGGTTTTGATCCAAATCAAGAAATCCTTCCTCGGTAAGATACTCGTGCATCATGACATAAAGGTTTTTGAGATGAAAGACATCCTTATATTTGATTCTGAATTCAGGGATTTTCAGCACGGGACTAAAGTCTGCCATAAATTATTTACTGAGATTCAGGATTATAAACCTTTTGATTTGTTTGATTATCATCTATTGCACAAAACTATTTCCTCTTCTTCCTATATTGCTCAAATGTATTAGCGACATCAATCATGTATTTGCCTTCCTCAATCTTAAAAATAAGCGGATCTCCACGGAAAAGATGCACAAGGTCAATCTCATACTTTCCTGGCTTTGTAACATGGATAGCTTCTAAATCAAGGACAACAGGCTCGTCAGGCTTTTCATGGCCAATAAGCTCAAACACATCCTCCTCAATCTTCTCCTTATCCTTATCGCTGAGATTTATCTGAGAAGCAAGCCGCTTAGCTTCCTCGAGCTTTTCCTTCCTCACAAAAAAGAACAGCTTGCCGCCGCATTTGCATCCCTTAATAATTATATCAGAGCCATCATCATAGAATATATTGCATCTGACGCATTGGTGTGGCATTTTCCCTCGGATTTTATTCAATCGGAATCTTTCCCAGTTTTATCCTGCTTTATCAGCTTTTTTCTTCCTGCCATTAGACACATTATCTCGGGTATAAAGCTGAATCTTATTCGGATCCTTTTTAATTTCCTTAACTATCGAAGCAGGACCTATGATAGTAAAACCCTGTCTGTCTCCGAGGAGAACATTAACAATATGCTCTTTAACAGCCTTGAAAAAGGAGCTTTCCTTTTTTGCATGCTCAATCACAGCAAGCTCAATCCCGCGAAATTTCTCGTCTATCTCTTCCATTGCAACGGCAATCAAGTTAGTCTCTTCCTCAGGCTTTAATCTTCCGCCGAGAAGAACTATCTTGTCATCCTTGACTAAGTCAATCAGGGTTTTAACTCTTCTTGCACTTCCAAGAGATTCAATTTCACGGTATGGCACAAATTGTAATGTAAGCATTTTGTATCGAGATTTTATGAATTTATTTTACATTGCTTAATCTGTAAGTGCGAAAAGAGCCTCGTAAAACTTGTCAATGTTATCGCCGTGTTTTGCAGATATTCCGACAATGTCATATTGCGGGAAAGCTGACTGGATTTTTTTGATGCTGGACTTTTTCAGGTCAATCTTGTTTGCAACTATCAGGACAGGAATATTTCTCGCTGCAACGTTGCCTATTATAGTGATATTAACCTGCGAGTATGGATCCTTTGTCGAGTCAAGGACAACAATAACATAATCCATTTCATCAAGCCATTTGATTGCTTCTATAACGCCTTTTGTTGCTTCCTTTGCCCGTGTTTTTGCTTCTTCTCCTGTTAAGCCAACCCTGATAAAATCCTCATAATCTATCCTTGTCGCAATTCCTGGGGTATCAACAAGATTAAACGTAAGCTCTTTGCTGCTGTCTTTATTCTTGATGTTTATCTGCTCTTTAACCTTTATCTCGCGGGTTTCATGCTCTATGCTCGATACCTTGCCCATTTCCTCGCCGAGCCAGTCTTGGCATATCCTGTTTGCTAGTGTTGTTTTCCCGCCATTCGGAGGTCCATATAATCCAACCTTTATG
>CAZXRI010000054.1:0-7537 GCA_964642765.1 uncultured Methanosarcinales archaeon
TGTAAGGGAAGTTTCAAGGGATAAGAAGAAGGCTGGATATTATCTCAATAACTGCTTATCGCTGAAATTAATCTCGACTATTATTGCATTGGCTCTTGCGCTGGCTATCCTTCCGATATACAAAAGCGGCTTTGATGTTTTTCTCTCTGTGATTTTAATTTCTGTTGCAATGATATTCGCTAATCTTTCTGAGATATTGCATGGGATGTTTCAGGCTGAGCAGAAAATGGAGTATCCTGCATACCTGACTATCCTCGAGAGAATTGTTACAATAGGTTTAGGGATTTATGTTATTTCAAAAGGGTATGGGATTGTCGGGTTTGCTGTTGTTTATTGCTTTTCTTATTTTGTGATATTTGTTATTTCGGCTATATTGACGTCGAGAATGATTTGCCGCGTGAGGCTCAACCTTGATTTGAATGCTGCATGGAGTATTCTCAGGGAATCTTATCCTTTTTGGCTTACTGTGATTTTCGGGACTTTATATTTCAGGATTAATACTGTCATGCTGAATTATTTTGACGGGTATGAGGTTGTCGGATGGTTCAGCGCTGCTTATGCTGTGCTTGAGATGCTGGTTTTTATCCCTGCTGCTTTTTCAAGAGCTGTCTTTCCTGCAATGTCTGAGCTTTTTGTGAAGAACAAGGATTTTCTGAGGGAGCTGTTGCAGAGGGCATTTTCTTATGTTGTAATGATTGCAGTGCCTATTGCCATCGGGATTGCTTTGCTGAGCGACAGCATTATTTTTCTTGTGTATAAGGATGCGTTTTCTAATTCTGCATTGGCACTGAGGATTTTGATTTGGGCTGTTATGATGTTGTTTCCGAACATTATTCTTGGGTGTTTCCTGAATGCCATTAATAAGCAGAGGACATTTACGGTTGTTACTGCGATTTCTGCTGTTTTGAGCATAGTCCTGAATGCTGTCCTTATTCCTGCTTACAGCTATATCGGTGCTACAATAGCAACTGTTATTACTGAGATGATTGTTCTTGTCGTGATTGGGTTTTATGTGAGAAAAGAGGGTTATTCGTTTGTTAATTCATGGCTTATTTTAAAGGTAATTTTTGCAGGGATTGTTATGGCAGGTATCTTGTATCTGCTTAAAGGCTTGAATTTGTTTGTGCTGATTGTTATAGGAGCAGTAACTTATTTTGCTGTCATGTATGTGGTAAGGGCAATTACTAATGAGGATATTAAGTATTTTTCAGGGCTGGTTTTGAAGAGGTGAGCTTTTGAAGAATCCCCGTCGTGGATTTGCCTTTTACTAAAGGGAGAATGATGATTTTGCCTCCTGATGATTCAACAACATCTTTTTCTATGATTTTGTCTTGTGTGTAATCTCCGCCTTTTACATGAATGTCTGGCTTTATTTCTGAGAGCCATTTGACAGGGGTTTGTTCTGAGAATATCAGGATGTAATCTACTGGCTCAAGGGATGATAATATCTCTGCCCTGTCTTGTTCTGGGTTTATCGGCCTTTCCGGACCTTTGATTTTTCTGATGTATCGCTGTTTATTCCGACTATTAGAATATCACCGAGAGACTTTGCTTGTGAAAGGTATCTTACATGGCCAACATGGAGAATGTCAAAGACTCCGTTTGTTGTTACAAGCTTTTTTCCAGATGATTTGAGGGATTGCGCAATGCTTTTTAGCTCTGAGAGGGATTTTAGTTTTGATTGCATCCTGATTTGGTTTGTGTATGTGATAATATATTTTTTGGTTTGGATATTTTCAACTTACCATTTCAACGAAAGATTTTTATAAGCCATAAAGTGTCTCGGGGCTATAATCCGTAGGAGGTGTTTGCAAATGGCAAAAGACGAGGAGAAGGACGAGGAAAAAGGCAAGGAGAAGGACAAAGATAATGAAGATGTTGAGGATGAAGATAAGGAAGAGGAGGAAGTCTTTGATGATTTCGAGGATTTTGACGACGACGATGATAATGATGATGACCTTGATGATGATGATGATTCCATTGAGGAGGAAGAGACCGACGGATAATCCGTCTTTAAGCAATAGGTTTTTATAATTATATTTTTTTCTTTATTTTTATGGCTGATGTTCTTATACTCGGAACTGTTGCTCTTGATAATATTGAGACGCCTTTTAAGAAAGGGATAAATCTTTTCGGTGGCTCTGCAGCTTATGCGTCTATTGCATGCTCATTGTTTGCCAAGCCTTGTATTGTTTCTGTTGTCGGGAAGGATATGCCGAAAGAATATCTTGATTTGCTTAAGGCAAGGGGCATTGATTCTGAAGGGATTTATTTTGCTGAGAAGAGTTTTAAGTGGACAGGGTTTTATGAGTTTGACATGAATGTTGCTCATACGAGGAAGACTGAGCTGAATTCTCTCGCTGATTTTAATCCGAATGTTCCTGAGAGTTATAAGGGTGTTAAGTTTGTTTTTCTTGCTAATGTTGATCCTGATATTCAGATTAAAGTCCTTAAGTCAATTAACAAGCCTGAGCTGGTTGTTCTTGATACTATGAATTTCTGGATTGGGAGCAAGAAGGAGAGACTTCTTGAGGCGATTAAACTTGCTGACGTGCTTGTGATTAATGACGGCGAGGCAAGGGAGCTTTTCCAGACGACAAATCTTGTGCAGGCTGCGAAAAAGGCGCTTATGCTTGTGAGGAGGGCTGTTATTGTTAAGAAGGGTGAACATGGCTCTTTGCTGTTTACGCACCACAGGCATTTTAATGCTCCTGGTTATCCGCTTGAGAATGTGTTTGATCCTACAGGATGCGGGGATAGTTTTGGCGGAGCTTTTATCGGGTATCTTGCAAAGACAGGAAACCTCGATGAGAAAAATATGAGGAAAGCTGTTATCTATGGGAGTGTTGTTGCTTCTTTTACTGCTGAGGATTTGGGTGTTAACAGACTTGCAGATATAACAATGAGTGATGTTGAGAAGAGATTTTCTGAGATAAGAGAGATTCGGGAGTTTTAGGATTTGGGTTAGTAAATTTAGATTAGTTAAAATCCAACCAGAACTCTCAGGAAATATCCGATATAGTATGAGATTGCTGCTGCTGCCCCTCCTATAAATAGTGTTTCTAGGACAGATTTCCAGAGAACTTTTTTGGTTATCTGCCTTTTTATTATTCCGATAATTGCAAGGGCTACAAGTGTCAGGAATACTGCAATCTGGAATGTTTTTCCTGCAATGGAAGGGATTATGTATGATAAGATATATGTGAGGAGTGGGATTATGCCTATGCTGATGAATCCGAAATATGTGAATGCTGCTGTTTTCCACGGGCTTTTTGTGCTCTCTAGCAATCCAAGCTCGTCTGACATCATTGTGTCTACCCAGACTTTTTTGTTAGATGTTATTATCTCGACTGCCTTTTCTAAGTCATTTCCCCTGAAGCCTTTTTTCTTGAATATCTCGCGGATTTCTTCCTTTTCTCCCTCAGGCACATTTTCTATTTCCCATTCCTCGCGCTTTCTTTCTTTTTCTATGAAATCTCTTTGTGTGCGTTCGCTCAGGAAATTTCCGCATGCCATTGAGAATCCGTCTGCAAGTAAATTTGCAAATCCAAGGATAATGACAACTGATGATGATAATGATGCTCCTGTTGCTCCTGCAACAATTGCAAATGTTGTTATTGTACCGTCTAATGCACCATATACAAATTCTCCGAGAAACTTGCCTTTGCCTGTATCAGGATATTCTTCCTGAATCTGCTGCTTTATCAATTCCTTGCTGTGAGATTTTCTTGCTATAGCAATATCCCTTTTGTTAAATGCTCGACGCGCAGTCTCTATTCTAGGAGGCATGCATGTTTTGTTTGGCTTATAGTATATAAATGTTGATGCCTATACAGCATATTCAGGCTATTCATCCAATGTAGCTGTTATTTTCTTTTGCGTTAACTTCAACCTTTGGCAAAGGAATAGGCGGCGGAAGGTTTACACTCTCACTTAGAATCAATGCCTGAATATTGCACTTTGCGAGGATTGTGTTTAGGATGGTTGTCATCAATTCTTTCTCGACTCTTTTTTCTTTTTTCCATGTATCAAGAATTTCTTTGATTTTTTTCTGCTCATCGAGGTAAAGGATGTTTCCGCCCAGAACTATTTTCCCAATCTCAGGTTCATACTTGGATGTGAACTCAAAATTGAATCTCGCTACCTGCTGCTTGTCATTTGAAATATCAACATCTGATTTCTCGACATTCTTGATTGTAACATTGTTATGTATGTTTACGTTTCCTTTTACACTGTTCTTTTTCTCGACATCAATTTTTATATAGTTAAATCCAACAATTGGCATGGTTAAAACACCTCAGCAGGGGTGCATCTGGCTGGATATAAAAAACTTCCTGCATTTCAAAATCTTACCTAAAGGCTTAAATATTCTTTATCATCCTCATCATACATGAAACAGCCCAAGGCAGGAGATAAGGTGAGTGTTGTTTTCAAGAATAAGAATGAAAGCCCTGTCGAGGGTATTTTGATGCCAAGGGCTGAGATTCTTTCTGATGGTTTTGTTGTTGTTAAGCTGAAAAGCGGGTATAATATAGGCATTGAGAAAAAAAGAATCAAGTCAATTGAGATTATTGAAAAATATGATGGAAAGAAAAAGTCAAAAGAGCCAATAATGCAGAAAGCAAACCTTCCGAGAATTTCTATCTTGCATACTGGCGGAACAATTGCAAGCAAGGTTGATTATCGGACAGGAGCTGTTGTTGCAAGATTTTCTCCTGAAGATTTGCTTGAGATGTTTCCTGAATTGGGAGATATTGTTAATATTCAGAGCAGGGAGATTTTCCAGATGTTTTCTGAGGACATGGAACCGGAGCATTGGGCGATTCTTGCGAAAGAAATTGCAGAAGAGATTAAATCAGGAGTTAGCGGGGTTATTGTTACGCATGGAACAGATACTATGAGCTATACTTCTGCTGTGCTTTCATTTATGCTGAAGAACCTTCCTGTTCCTGTTATTCTCGTCGGTGCACAGAGAAGCTCTGACAGAGGCTCAAGTGATGCTTACCTTAATTTGGTTTGTGCTGCGCGGTTTATTACCAAGTCCAGCTTTTCAGGTGTTGGTGTTTGTATGCATGCTGGAACAGGGGATGATTTTTGTTTTGTGCATAATGGCGTGAACGTCAGGAAGATGCACAGCTCGTCGAGAAATGCTTTTGAGAGCATTAACACAAAGCCGATTGCAAAGGTTTTTCATGACGGGAATGTTGAGTTTTTGTCTGAGTATAAGACTCCTGTTGATGAAAAGTTTGAGCTTATTGATGGATTTGAGAAAAAGGTTGGAATCGTTAAAATCCGACCAGGGATAACTGAAAAGGAGATTCACTTTTTTGAGAAGAATGATTATTCTGGATTGATTCTCGAGGGAACTGGATTGGGGCATGCTCCTGTTACTGTTCTTGATGATATTACAAAGCATCATAAGGATATTCTTGATGCCCTGCATAAGATGAGCAAGAAAATGGTTATTGTGATGGCAACCCAGTGTGTTTATGGAGATGTGAATTTGAATGTTTATTCTACAGGAAGGGATTTGCTCAATGCCGGTGTTATTCCTGCTAATATGCTTGCTGAGACTGCTTATGTTAAGCTCGGCTGGGCTATTGCAAACACTAAAAGTATCGACGAGGCAAGGAAGCTGTTTGCCAAAAGCATTGCAGGAGAGATTGTTGAGAGGCTTTCTTTATAGGGGAGAAAATGGAAAAGGGAAATATTGATTATGGCTTAATAGGGTTTAAGTGCGGCTTGGAGATTCATCAGCAACTTTCAGGGAAAAAGTTATTTTGTAATTGCCCTGTGAATGCTGAAGGAAAAGATGATGTAAGGTTCGAGAGGAAAATCCGTGCTGTTGCAGGAGAGACAGGAGAGGTTGATACTGCGGCAAGATATGAAATGAAAAAAGGCAGGAAGTTTCTTTATGAATCCAGTTCAAGCAATACATGCCTTGTTGAGTATGATGAAGAGCCTCCGCATCCTGTTAATAGAGATGCATTAGAGACTGCGCTTACTGTTGCTTTGCTTTTGAAGGCAAAGGTTGTTGATGAGATTCATTTCATGAGGAAGACTGTTGTTGATGGGAGTAATGTTTCTGGTTTTCAGAGGACTGCATTGATTGCTACCGACGGAATAATTGAGACATCTAAAGGAAATGTTAGTGTTCCGACGATATGCATTGAGGAAGAGGCGGCGCAGAAGGTTGAGCATGGAGAGGATTTTGTGAAGTATAATCTTAACCGATTAGGTATTCCGCTTATTGAGATTGCAACTGGGACTGATATTATGGATGCTGAGCATGCAAAGGAAACTGCCGGTATTATTGGGATGATTCTCAGGTCAACCGGTAAGGTTGTGAGAGGTATCGGAAGTATACGGCAGGATGTGAATCTTTCTATCTCAGGCGGTGCAAGGACAGAGGTAAAGGGATTTCAGGATTTGAGGGCTATTCCTAAGGTTATTGATTTTGAGATTGAAAGACAGCAAAAATTAATTGCTGAAGGGAAAAAGATTGAGCAGGAAGTCAGGAAGGCAGAGTCTGATTTTACGACAAGCTTTCTTAGGCCTATGCCGGGCTCGTCGAGATTGTATCCTGAGACTGATATTCCGCCGATAGAAATAACCAAGGATGATATTGAGAAATTGGGAGGGAATCTTCCAAAGCTGATTACCCAGAAGGTTGAGGATGTTGAGAAAAAGTATTCGCTGAGCAATGAGCTTGCTAAAGAGATTATTTCTGAGGATGTTCTGGATGTGTTTAGCCATCTTGTGAAGAAGTTTGATAATGTTGAGCCAAAGGTTATTGCACATACTATCTTGAATATTCCAAAGGAGATTAAGACGAGGTTCGGGATTGATTCAGGCAAGATTACTCACGAGGATATTGAATTAGTGCTTTCTTTTTTGAATGCAGGGAAGATTCCTAAGGAAGCTGTAATTGAGTTGCTGGCTTCTGCTGCAAAGGGAGAGGAGCTTGATGTAAGCAAGTATGCTCCTGTTTCAGAGGATGTTCTTGAAGGAGAAATTCGGCAGATGCTTATAGATAAGGCAGGGCTTTCGACCAGTGCATATATGGGTATGATTATGGGAAAGTATCGTGGAAAGGTTGATGGAAAGAGAATTTTGGATTTGCTGAATAAGTATATTAAGGAATAATTTATTGGCTATGCAGCGAGTTTTCTATTCCACTCGATATCTAATGGTTCACCATATTCGATAATTGGTTTGCTCGTAATCCTTTTTGCATGCTGACACGCAGCACGATAATGCTAATTGGTCTGCTGAAGAAAATCCCTAGGATTTTCAGCAAATCAGATTGGCATTTTTCTATAATAAATAATTTCTGCCAATCTAATTCAATTGCACATCCTCGGAGTTACTCGGAGGAATTCGTGCACACTTTAAGCAGATGTCAGCAAGCTGACAGCTTCTCCTCGTATGACTCGGAGAGGAACTCGCTTGAAGCTCGACCGCAATAATACTAACTATTTTGCAGCGAGTTTTCTCCTCAGAGTTCAACACCAGTAATTGATTAAACGATTTGATA
>CAZXRI010000055.1:0-7506 GCA_964642765.1 uncultured Methanosarcinales archaeon
TTTTTCAGGAACAATTGTAACCTTGCGGCTTGATGGTGTTTTGTCGTCAGGAAAGCCTTCAGATATAGATATGCAGGGAATTTTATCAAAGCTTTATCTTCAGGGAGCATATTTTGTCATGAAAAATACCCACGGGCTTTCAACAAAAGAATTTGAAAAATCAGAAACAAAGGCAACATCAGCATCAGGAATAGAAGATGAGCTGATAAAAAAGCATCTCGGCCAGATTAAGATAAATGGTTTCGACGAGAAAAAGGAAGAGGATTTTGTAAAAAGATTGATGGAGATTCTTAACAAGGAAAAGGATGAAGGCGAAAGGGTTGTGGATTTTGAATCCAGATTGAGAGATGAGATTGAGAGGTTAATTGGAATATAAACTCAAACAAAAAAAATTCAAAAAAAAAGCAAACCTCACTTCCTCCTAACCTTCTTCTCCTCTTTCAGCACAATCAATGTTGTCTTAATCACAGTGTCAGGATTCAGAGATATTGAGTCTATCCCATTCTGCACAAGGAAGGTTGCAAACTCAGGATAATCACTCGGAGCTTGTCCACATATCCCGATTTTCCTCTTATTCTTCTTTGCTCTTGCAATCACCTGAGCAACAAGGATTTTCACAGCATCATTTCTCTCGTCATAAATATGGCTTACAAGCTGAGAATCCCTGTCCAATCCAAGAGTAAGCTGAGTCAGGTCATTTGTTCCTATGCTGAACCCGTCGAAGATTTTTGAAAATTCATCAGCAAGGATTACATTAGATGGAATCTCACACATAACATAAACCTGCAAATCATTCTTTCCTCTCTCTAATCCGTATTTCGCCATTTCCTTCAGGACACTTTTTCCCTCAGCAACAGTCCTGCAAAAAGGAACCATCAGCTTAACATTAGTCAGGCCAAACTCGTCACGGACTTTCTTCATTGCCTTGCATTCCAAACCAAACCCTTCCTTATATCCCTCTGAATAATACCGGGAAGCTCCTCTCCAGCCAATCATAGGATTCTCTTCATGAGGCTCAAACTCTCTTCCGCCGATAAGGGTTGCATATTCATTTGATTTGAAATCACTCATCCTCACAATAACATCCTTTGGATAAAACCCAGCACCAATCATTGCAACTCCCTGTGCTAATTTATCAACAAAGAAATCAGCCTTGTTCTTGTATCCCTTTGTAATCTGTTCAATCTTTTTCTTTGCTTCATGGTCTTTCAGTGTGTTGAAATTCAGCAATGCTTTTGGATGTGCCTGAATAAATTCATTGATGATAAATTCCATCCTTGCAAGCCCGACACCGTCGTTGGGAATAAAGCTGAGGTTAAATGCCTCATCAGGATTTCCAACATTCATCATGATTTTTGTTTTCGGTCTTTTGAGGTTTTTCAGATTTGTCTTGTTTATCTTGAATGGAAGCAATCCCTTATACACATGACCTTCTTCACCTTCACAACAGCTTGCCGTTATTGGCTGTCCCTGCTTTATCTTCTCAGTGCAGTTATTAGTTCCAACAATACACGGAATCCCTAACTCTCTCGATACTATTGCTGCATGAGAAGTTCTTCCGCCCCTGTTTGTAACAATCGCAGAGGCAATCTTCATAATCGGCTCCCAGTCAGGATCAGTAATGTCAGTTACCAGCACTTCGCCTTTCTGGAATTTTTCAATGTTATGAACACTTTTGATTATGTTTGCCTTTCCCTGCCCGATTTTCTCCCCGACAGATTTACCGGAAACAAGGACTTCTGATTTTTTATCGAGAATGTATTTTAAAAGAACGCTTGTATCTTTCTGGCTTACTACTGTTTCTGGTCGAGCCTGTACAATAAACAATTCTCCTGACTGACCATCCTTAGCCCATTCCATATCCATTGGCTTGAAATGCCCTGCTTTCTTAGAATAATGATCCTCGATAATGCATGACCATTCTGCAAGCTTGAGGATTTCATCGTCTGATATGATGAATTTATCCCTATCAGATTCAGCAACGTCAATGTTTTTGGTTGTGGATTTTGTTCCTTCGTTGCTGTAAATCATCTTGATTTTTTTCTCGCCAATCCTTTTGCTGATAATTGGCGTGAATCCTTTTTTCAGGGTAGGCTTGAACACAAAAAACTCGTCTGGATTCACAGCTCCCTGAACAACATTCTCTCCTAATCCATAAGCTCCTGTTATAAGAACTGCATCCTTGAATCCCGATTCAGTATCAATGGAAAACATAACTCCGCTTGATGCCAAATCAGACCTTACCATTTTCTGGACTCCGATAGAAAGTGCAATCTGGAAATGGTCAAATCCCTTATCAACCCTATATGAAATAGCCCTGTTGGTAAATAAAGAGGCAAAACATTTCTTGCAAGCATCAATCAATGCATTGTCTCCTCGGATATTAAGGTATGTCTCCTGCTGTCCAGCAAAGCTTGCATCAGGCAAATCCTCTGCTGTTGCTGAGCTTCTTACTGCAGTGTCGACGAGCTTTACCTTATATTCCTTGCATAGCTTTGCATAAGCCTTTGAAATCGCGACCTTCAGCTCAAGCGGAAATTCAAGATTCCTTATCAAATCTCTGGCCTGATGCCCTCTTTCCTGAAGGTTCTTGATATTGGAAGTGTTAAGCGTTTTCAGGATATTCTGAATCTCTCTTTTAGCTCCTGCCTTCTCTATGAGATAGCGATAAGCATAAGCAGTAATCGCAAACCCATTCGGAACCTTGACTCCCTTGCTTGTTAAGTTCCGATACATTTCTCCGAGAGAAGCATTCTTTCCTCCTACAAGAGGAACATCCTCGATACCGAGTTCATCAAACCATAATACAAACTGTTTTGCTTTTGCATTGCTCATTTTACAACCTCTTTTTTTATTTTTTTTATTCCTGCAGGATGCTTCCTGATATAATTTATTGCTTCATTATACTTAAGAAGCTTATTCTTAGCACCATGATGGGTTATAACACTCTCGGCATTTGCCTTTCCCAATCTCAGGGCAAACTCAATATCATTCTTTTTTATTAAGCCAGCAACAAATGCAGATGCAAATGCATCTCCTGCGCCTGTTGTTTCCACAACCTTAACTTTACCTCCTGCGATTAAGTATAAATAACTTCCGTCATACGCAAGCGCGCCATCATCGCCCATTGTAATGACAACTATCTTTGGACCAAGAGCATGAATTTTTAATGCCAGCTCATGGGCAGGATTATACCCGACGAGAATTGCGGCTTCTTCATTATTCAGCACAAACACATCAACCATTGCAAGTAATTTTCCAAGGTAAGAAGTCCCTTTTTTTGCAAGGTAAGAACTTGCGTTGAACGCTATCTTGATGTTCTTCTTTTTAGCATATACGGCGAGTTTTTCCAGCACAGAATATGAACTGCCCATCATTGAGCAGAAATAAAACCATTTTGCCTTGATTTTATTTAATGGGATATCATGAAATGAAAAAGTGTCATTTGCTCCCTTGTATGTCAGTATTGTCCTGTCGTCCTCAATTGAGTCGAGAATAACAGAATATCCAGTAATGCCTTTTCCTTTTTTTCCTAGGATGTCTATTTTTTCCTTTTTCAAGTCGCTTATAACAGTGTCAGCATTTGCATCACGGCCGAGCTTTCCAAGCCATGCTGTTCTCAAACCCAATCTGGAAAATGAGACAGCAGTATTTGTTCCGCCTCCCCCTGTGCTGAATAAAATCTTTTTGATGATTATCTTTGAGCCAAGAGGATAAGCAAGCAATTCTGTCTTGTGTGTTGGCTCTTTGATGTCTATTATCTCAGAGAATTCTGTTGATGCAAATACGTCAATGGTTGCGCTTCCGACTGAGATTACGTCGTACATGAACAGTTTTTGATATTGATAATATATAAAGATATTCTTTTTGTTTTTACCAGTCAGATTTATATACACATACCAAACCCATAATAACATGGCAGTCCTCTCAGACAGGGATATAAAAAAGGCATTGCAGGAAGGAAAAATTGCCATCAGAGAAATCTCTCCTGAGCAAATCGGCCCGAGTTCAGTTGATTTAAGGCTTGGAAATAAATTCATGGTATTCAAGAATTCTGAAGTTACTCACATCAATCCAAAGGAAACACAAACAGCAGATTTGATGGAAATAGTTGAAGTCAAGGAAGGAAAGTCTTTCATCATCCATCCTGGAGAATTTGTGCTCGGGAACACAATGGAATATGTCAAGGTTCCTGACTCGCTTGTTGCAAGGCTCGACGGAAGAAGCTCATGGGGAAGGCTCGGGATTGTTATCCATTCCACAGCAGGAAGTGTTGATCCTGGATTTGAAGGTCAGCTTACATTAGAAATTGCAAACATCTCCAAGGTTCCTGTCATGCTCTGGCCTGGGATGAAGATATGCAGGATTACATTTGAGGTTCTAACTTCTCCGTCTGAAAATCCTTATAATAAAAGGTCAAGCTCAAAATATTCCGGACAAAAAGGGCCATCTGTCAGCAGGATATTTCGGGATTGAATATATTGGCTGAAAAATCATTGCTTTGGAGATTCTTCAAACGATTTTTTCTTTCTCTCTTTCAGGAACTCAATAATTATCGGAATAAATGAAGCAAGTATTACAACAGCTATTACAATGTGAAGTTTCTTCTCGATATCTGGGATCATTACCCCAAGAAAAAATCCACCGAGAACAGTAAGCATAACCCACAGCAATCCTCCGAAAATATTATATGAAACAAACTTGCTGTATTTCATGTCAGCAGCTCCGGCAACTGCAGGCGCAAATGTTCTCACTATCGGAATAAACCTTGCAAGAACAATTGTCTTTGGTCCATGCTTGTCATAAAATGCCTTTGCCTTCTCGAGGTGCTTTTTCTTGAATATCTTAGAATCCTCTTTTGTGAACAAGGGCTTTCCGATTTTATGCCCAATATAATATCCAAGCTGGTCTCCAATAATTGCCGAGAGAGAAGCGAAAATAAGAAGATAATAAACATTCAGGATTCCAGCAGCTGAAAGAATTCCAGCAGTTACAAGAAGCGAATCTCCAGGAAGAAAAAATCCTACAAACAATCCAGTCTCGACAAAGATGATTATGCAGATAGCAAAAACTCCTCCCCATTCTATGATGCCTTTAACATCATAAATCCGCAACATAATCTCTTTGAAAAAATCAAGCATTACGCATAATTTTCTGGTGGAATATATAAAGATAATCTTTCTGCCTAATCAGAGAACAAATTTTATATACTTCAATGAACTGTAAATCAACATGGCAGATTTCATTGACAAGCTCTTTAATAAAATAGGAGTAACAGGCTCAGAGTTGATCGCCCTGCAATTTATTATTGGATTAATAATCGTTGCCATATCTTTAACAAGATTTACAGAGCAGACAGCAATTTTATCAGTTATTGGTATAGGCATTGGGGCATATCTAATGTTAAAAGCTGTAAAATGAATGATAGGAATTTCACTATAAGGAAAAATATTCTTGATTTAGAGCATTCTGAAAAATTGTCAAGAGGAATTACAGAGATAGGTATTGGAATAGGAGGCAGCGTATCAGTTATAGGATTTATTTTAAATAAAGATTTTCTAATAGGGATTGTAATGGGAGCAATTTTTGGATTATTATTTTTAACTGACGGCGTCAAGAAATTGCATGAATGTAAAAGAATAAGGGAAGATATAGAAAACCTAAGAGATTCTTTTTAGCCAACCCTCTTGAACTTCCTCTCCAATTCAGCAATACTGATGTTAATCATCGTCGGTCTGCCATGAGGGCAGGTAAAAGGCTGCTCGCAATCAGAAAGCCCTTTCATCAGGGTTTCCATCTCAGCGAGAGAAAGATTATCTCCAGCCTTGATGGATTTTCTGCATGACCTTGTAACAATCCTTTTTTCCTTGACAGCATCTATTGCATTAGCGTCAATCTCAGAAAGCTCTTTTATCATGTCAATAAGCAAATCCTTCTCAAACCTTCCGAATATAAAAGGCACAGTCCTAATGATAAATGAATTGCTCCCGAATTCCTCAATCTCAAACCCAACCCGCTTAAGCAAGCTGATATTCTCTGAAAGGACTCTTGATTCAACAGCAGAAAGCTCGACAACCTTTGGAGTTACAAGTTGCTGGGTATGAACATTACCATCCCCAAGCTCCTTCATGAACTTTTCATAATTAACCCGTTCCTCTGCAGCATGCTGATCAACAAGCAATAATCCGATTTTATTTTCTGCGAGAATGTATGTTTTGTTTATCTGTCCAAGAATAAAATAAGGACCTATCCTGCTTTCAAATTCACCGTCAGAAAAGCTTGTTTCATAGACTGCTTCAGGCTCCTTGACAGACTGGTTTGCATTATCATATCTTGAGTCAGTCTCAGATGGTAAATTAAGAAGTTGTTGCCTGTCTTTCTGCATAGAATAACTATGGACTGGCTTTGCTGATGTTTCTCCAACCTCAACATGAGGAATCTGCTGGCCTTGCTGAAGCGCAAGCCTTACAGCAGATGAAATCTCTTCCTTATACTTATGAATATTCTCAATCTTCACAATCTCTTTTGTCGGATGGACATTAACATCAATAAGCTTAGGCTCAATAGTAAGATTAATTACAATCACAGGATGCCTTCCATGAAAAAGCATTGAATGGTATCCTTCATAAATATAATCAATTATATCCTTGTTTCTCACATACCGCTTATTAATGTAAAGAGACTGCATATCCCTTGCTGATAAAACCGTCGAGAGCAAACGCAGGCGTTGAATACATCAGAGGAATCATCTCATTTGCTATGTCCATCCCATAAAGGCTTGCAATCTTGTCGAGCAGATTATTTGATTTAGGAGCATTAAGAACAATTTTCTGGTTGTGGACAAGCCTGAATGAAATGCTTGTGAAAATCATAGCATACCTTGCAACAACATCAAGTATTCTGGAAAATTCAAGCTCAACTGTCCCGAGATATTTTTTTCTTGCAGGGATATTATAAAACAATGAGTTGATTTCAATTGACGTTCCTTCTGAACAGCCTGCTGGAGTTATATCTTTAATCTCTGAGTTTTCTGCTTCAAGCGAAATCCCCTCGATAGAATCCATCTTTTTCGTCAGGATTTTAATTTTTGATACAGCCGCAATACTCGCCAATGCTTCTCCCCTGAATCCCAATGTTCTGATATTAAACAAATCACTTTCACTGGAAATCTTGCTTGTTGCATGGCGTTTTATCGAGAGGATTGCATCCTCCTTATCCATTCCAGAGCCATTATCAGAAACACTTATCAGGCTTTTTCCTCCCTCAGCAATCTCAACCTGAATTAAATCTGCTCCTGCGTCAATTGAATTCTCTATAAGCTCCTTTACAACAGAAGCAGGCCTTTCAATTACCTCTCCTGCAGCTATCTTGTTTACCAAATCCTGCTCGAGTATTTTTATTGAAGGCATTTTTCAGGCTTTTCAGGATAAGTATTCCTTTATGCTTTAAATAATTATACGCAATAATTTTAAACCTCTCAACATCCAGCAATGTTCAGGATGAAAT
>CAZXRI010000056.1:0-7421 GCA_964642765.1 uncultured Methanosarcinales archaeon
AACAGTTCCGAGGCTTATCCTTATACATCCTTTCAGCATCTTGTCTGAACTTCTGTCCCTGATAAGGATTCCTTCTCCTCGAAGCTTATCCATTAGTTCCTTGCTTTTATCTCCAAAATAAGCCAGCACAAAATTTGCAGAGCTTGGAAATGTTTTAATGTTCAGCTTCTTCAGCTCGCTGTACAAAAGCTCTCTTGATTTCTCCACTTCTGACACATACCATTCAACATACTTTTCATCGTCAAGAGCTGCGCTTGCTGCCAAAACAGCGAGAGAATTTACGCTGTAAGGCGAGCATGCTTTTTTTATGTTCCTGATATTATCTTCGCATGACACAATATAACCTGCCCTTAACCCAGCTAATCCAAATGCCTTTGAAAATGTCTGGACAACAATCAGGTTGTCAAATTTATTTATCAGCCCAATCCCACTTTCTTTTGTAAAATGGTGATATGCCTCGTCGAGAAGAACAAGTGAATTGCATGACTTTGCTTTTTCGATAATCCTGATTAAGTCATCCCTTATTACAGGAGTTCCAGTTGGATTATTCGGATTGACAACAACAACAATCCTTGCCTTGCTTTTTTGGCTGATTGCTTCAATAACTTTTTCCGTCGGAAAACTCAAATCATCATTATAAAGTATCGAGGTAATTTTCGCATCTGCAATCCCTCCGTATATTCTGAACATTGGGAAAGTAGGCTCAGGAAGAATTATCTCATCTCCCTCGTCAATGTATGTATCCATTATAACCTTGATTGCATCATCCGAAGCATTTGTCGGGATGACTTCTGTTTCCTTAACCTTGAGATATTTTGCGAGCTTTTTCCTGAACGCATCATACTCAGGATAGCATGAAACAAAATCCCTCGATATATTCTTAATTGCCTCGATAACCTTTGGAGAAGGACCAACAGTGTTTTCATTAAAATCCAGCCTGAGATTATTGCCTCTACCCTCAATAGGTGGATTGTATGCTTCAAGTTTCTGGATTGCTTTTCTTGGGTTAATCATTTTGGTTTGAGATTTCATTAACACTTCTATACCTAGATAAATCTGATTTCTGCTGAACGCTTATGCGCCTCAAGCCCTTCTGTTTCAGCAAGCAAAGTAATTATGCCTTTCAATTTTCTCAAGCCATCCTTTGAAAGCATCTGCATAGACGGCATTTTAACAAAATCATAAATGCTTAATCCTGCTCTTGAGCCTGCAAATCCTCTTGTTGGCAAAACATGATTTGGTCCAGAAGCATAATCTCCTGCAGGCTCAGGACTATATTCACCGAGGAAAACAGCCCCGAAATTATTTACCAAAGGAAGGAGCTTTTCCACATTATCCATTATCTCAAGATGCTCAGGAGAAAATCCGTCAATTATATTTGCAGCATCTTTTATGCTCTCTGAAATAATAATCGCGCCAAAATTCCTTATTGATTCAAGTGCAGTTATCCTTGTGCTTAGCTTGCTTGCCTGCCTGTCAACCTCTTCGGAAACTCTCTCTGCAAGCTCTTTGTTTGGAGTAACAAGCATTGCCATTGCAAGAACATCATGCTCTGCCTGTGCAAGCATGTCAGCAGCTATAAATTCAGGATTTCCCTTCTCAGAATAGATTATAATCTCTGTTGGCCCTGCAATAAAGTCAATATCAACATCACCATAAACAATCTTTTTCGCTGCCGTAACAAAAATATTTCCAGGCCCAACAATCTTCCTGACTTTCGGGATTGACTCTGTGCCATAAGCCATTGCAGCAATTGATTGCGCTCCACCTACCTTATACACTGCATCTGCTCCTGCTATTAATGAAGCAGCCCAGATAGAATAACTCTTTTCTCTCGGAGGGCTGCACACAATCACATTCTTCACACCAGCAGCCTTTGCAGTAACAACAGTCATTAAAAGAGTTGAAGGAAGTGGATAAGAGCCGCATGGAACATAACATCCAACAGACTCAAGAGGGCGAACAAGCTGACCTAATGTAATGCCTTTCTCGACTGTCTTTTTCCATTCCTTTGGCTTTTGAAGCAGAGCATACCTCCTTATATTATCAGCAGCCTTTTTCATTGCATCAAGAACCTTTTTATCAAGCCTTTTCACAGAATCCTTAATTTCCCTCTCGGAAACCTTGATTATATGCTTGTTCAGTTTGTAATTATCAAACCGTTCAGAATATTCAAAAAGAGCTTTATCTCCCTTTATTCTCACATCCCTGATAATAGGCATAACCCTGTCAATAGCAACATCAAAGCTCTGGTAATTTCTCTCCTTCAGCTTCAGGATTTCCTCTTTTTCAGACGAACTTATTATTCTTACCATCTTTTTCAATTCGCTAAGGGCATCAGAGAATAATCTTGTTCAATGGATACTCAACAATTCCTGTTGCTCCTGCTTCCTTTAGCTTTGGAATCAAATCCCTGACTAAAGATTCATCAATCACAGTATTAACATCAACCCATTTCTTATCGCTAAGCTCAGAAATAGTTGGCTTCTGTAGTGCAGGAAGAATTCCCAAAACTTTGTCAAGGCTCTTTTTTGGAACATTCATCATCAGACCAACTTTTTGCTCTGCATTGATTGCTCCCTGAATAAGCATGGAAATAATCTCTATCTTTTTTTTCTTCCAAGTATCTTTCCATGCCTGCTTATTAGCTATCAGCCTTGTTGTGGATTCAATTATCACGTCAATTATTTTCAGGTTGTTTGCTCTGAGAGAAGAACCTGTTTCAGTAATCTCGACGATAGCATCTGCCAATCTTGGAGGCTTTACTTCAGTTGCTCCCCATGAAAATTCTACGATAGCATCAACACCATTTTTTTTCAGATAGCCCTTTGTAAGATTCACAGCCTCTGTTGCAATCCTTTTTCCCTTAAGATCCTTCACAGACTTTATTCTTCCTCCTTCAGGAGCAGCAAGAACCCATTTTACCTTTCCCAAGCCCTGCTTTGCATAAACCAAATCAGCAACCTCGACAACATCAGAATTATTCTCTACAATCCAGTCCTTCCCTGTCAATCCAGCATCGAGGATTCCATTCTCTACATACCTCGACATTTCCTGCGCGCGGATAAGCATACATTCTATCTCATTATCATCTATCGAGGGGAAATAAGAGCGTTCTCTCACAGAGATATTATATCCTGCTTTCTTGAACAGCCTTATTGTTGATTCCTGAAGGCTTCCTTTTGGGATTCCCAACCTGAGTTTTTTATTGACCATTTTGATTTTTGACACACCTCTATTTTTTAGATGATATTTTTCGTTTGTAAACATCCTTTGAATCAAATATTTTCTCGCCTACAATTTTCAGGTTTTGTTTATCGTCGAGCTTTCGATAATAGCAACTTCTGTATCCAGTGTGGCAAGCTGCATCTCCAACCTGCTCAACTTTCAGGAGGACAGAATCATTATCACAATCAATCAGGATTTCCTTAACATTCTGCACATTCCCTGATTCCTCGCCCTTAATCCAGAGTTTGTTTCTTGACCTGCTGAAATACGTTGCTTTTTTCGTCGAGACAGTCAGCTCAAATGCCTCTTTGTTCATAAAAGCCTGCATGAGAATTTCTTCTGTCTTATAATCCTGCACTATGGCTGGCACAAGTCCATTAAGCTTTGAAAAATCCAGTAAATCTGCCAATTCAATCCCCATATACAATTATTGAAAGGAGATTTATTAACCTTTTGGATTTAAAACTGAGGATAGGATTCATAGCATCCTGAGATTGCCTTTTGCATCATCAATAGACTTATATCCCTTTCTGCCTATTATCGCACTTAATTCAGAATCAATCCTTCCAAAACATGATAGTCCTTCCTGCATAAAAACTGTGCCAAGCTGAACAGCAGATGCACCTGCAAGAAGAAATTCAAAAGCATCCTTGCCGGAATAAATCCCGCCGCATCCGATAATGTCAATTTTCCTGTCGAGAAGCTCATAAAATTTCCTTACATTTGCCAATGCAACAGGCTTGATATAATGTCCGCCTAACCCGCCAAATCCTCCCTTAGGTTTTATCACAGCACATTCCTTATCAGCATCAATAAAAAGAGTATTCCCGACTGAATTTATCAGGGTTATGAATTTAACAGGATACTTCTTGATTATATTAGCCATTTGCTGGTGATGGACAAAGTCAAAATATGGCGGAAGCTTTAATCCGAGAGGCTTTTTACCCTTTATCCCTGAAATATTCCTGATTATCTTTTCGCTCTGCACAAAATCATATGCAACCTGCGGCTTTCCTTTGATATTCGGGCATGAGAGGTTTACCTCAATCAAATCAACCTCGCTTTTTTGGAATGCCTCGACCATAATTGAATAATCCTCTTCACACAACCCTGCGACGCTTGCAATAACAGGCTTGCTGAATTCCTTTTTCAGCTTTGAAGAAATCTTAAGGTATTCCTTATATCCAAGATTTGGCAATCCCATGCTGTTTATCGAACCATAAAGAATATCAGCATACCTTGGCTCTTCATTGCCTTTTCTCGGCTCGATTGTGCATGATTTCATTACAATTGCAGCCGACGAGGATTTGGCAATAGCAATCAATTCATCATGAGTAACATCCTTAGGCCCTGCAGAATTAAAAACAAAAGAATCCAGCTTAATTCCAGCTATTGAGGTTGTTGTGTTTATTCCCATTAAAAAAAATGAATGTCATTGCATTATAAATATTTTTGGGATTTGTATCTCCAGTTAGATTTATCTCAAATATTTGTCAATGACACCGTCTTTATATCCTGACTTTTTCAATAACATCCTAATCCGCTCCTTAGTATATCCCTTGGACTTACAGACTGCAACATAATTTCTCAGCTTACTATCTAATATGTCCGACGGACTGTTAATTTGCGTGTTATTTCCAGAGACTAATTTAGATGAAGCAGACTTAGACTTAAACAGGAATATTCCTAAAACAATTGAGCCTGCAAGGAATATCGCAACTAAAATCCCGATAAAGATAGGAAGAATTGCCTTAGTTATACTGCCTTTCTGGACTATATCTTCTTTAGTTGGGACAGGATCTGATTCAGTTTCCTGAGCTGAATCAACCTGCTGGTTTTGATTAGGATTAACATTACCGCCAGTGCTTGCTATTGTTAATGTTGTAGTTGTTGTTGAACTTGAACTGCTGCTAGCTGGCCTATGTGTTGTTGAGGTTGTTGTTGTTATAATCCTACTTCCGCCGCCACCGCCTCCTCCTCCACCGCCTCTATTAGGAGCTGGTGCAGGTGTTTCAGGTTCTTCAACTGGAGCAACATAAGTATATGAATTGCCTTTAATATGCAGATTACCGTTAGAATCAAGAAGAATATTTGCATTCCCTGAAGCATCCCTGACAATAAACTCAGGAACAATGTCAGCAGTGCTGATACTATCCACATCCCTGAGAACATTTCCCTTGACACTCATAACACCTGAATTATCTACTGACATTAATTCAACATCATCCTTCATGATAACAAATTGTTTCTCTGAAGAAGAAGGTGTCAAAGACAATTGCCGTACAGTGCTTTTTGTTGCTAAATCACCAGATGATGAAAACCATGCAACAGGGCATCCTGCATTATTCGTAACATAAAACTTATCATTATCATTACCGCTATCAGCAACACTATTTGTAACAGGCGTGCATACCGACGGAAATATGCCATATGCTTCTCCTGCAATATCCTTTTTTTCAAAGGAAGGAAGTGAATTTAATCCAGCCCAAATTGCTCCTATCCCAACTACAAGAATAATCCAATACATTATTGGGTTATGGAAACTGTGCCTTTTTTTTGTTTTTGTCAAGAGATTCACCATTTATTATAATCCTTCAATGAGGATTTAATTCTTCAGCGATTCGATTTCTTTCTTTAGCTGCTGGTTTTCCTTGTCAAGCTGTTTAACAGCAAGCCACAATGCCATTACAACTTCCTGGCTGTTGAGCTGTTTATCAGAACCTCTTTCAAAAACATTATGGAAATCCTCTGCCATTAATCCAATTTTATCCTTGCATCCTTCGCCTTCACAATATCCGTCTTTAAAGTCATAAGTGTATACATCTACATCCCGAATTTTTGATAAAATATCGGAAGAGCTGACATCCTGTATATTCTCTTTAATATCTCTGGATGAAGTTATTGTAAATGATGCATCTCCGGGATTTAGCTTTGAGAATGTTCCTGTAGCGCATCCTGCACCAGTGCCTCCAATAACAAGGGCTGCTGATGGATCAGCACATCCTGAGAGTCCTATTTTGCCATCATGGAGAACAGTCATTGCAGTTGTTGGACTGCCAGATGCATCTGTTGCTACAATCTTAAACTTGCCACCGTCAGAATCATCCTGCCTGAGATAATAGTCCAATCCAGATGAACTTCCTGATAATACTAATTGTGGATTTCCTTGTCCCCTATAGCTCGCCAAAATTATTTCTGGGTTTTTGCTTGTTGAACTGACAATTCGCATATTATTATTGACCAAGAATTTTTCTGGCCATCCTGACCAGTCAAAAGCAGGATCTTCACCAATCCAGACTTGACCATTTTTTACGATGGTGATTGCTGTTACATTTGTTTGTGTAAGAGGATCTGCCTGATTTGTTCTGTAAGTTGTTTCAATCTTGAATTTTGCATTGCCGGGAGTTGCATCTGGCTCTTGCTGATCTGATTTAATGCGATAACCCAAACCTGATGTGGAAGATGAAAGAATTATTTGCGGATTACCCAGACCTGCATAATTTTGGATTATTAATTCCGGATCCTCTGGCGACCATGATGTAACAATTCGCATATTATTATTGACCAAGAATTTCTCAGGCCATCCTGACCAGTCAAATGCTGGATCTTCGCCTATCCAAACCTGACCATTATGACTGATTGTCATTGCAACTGCAGCATTATTCGAAGCATCAGTTGCCATAATCTTAAACTTACTGTCGTCTGTTTCATCAGACTTTAAGAAATAGTCCAATCCAGATGCACTTCCTGATAATACCAATTGTGGATTTCCTGTACCCTTATAATTTTGTAAGATTAATTCTGGATTTTTGTCTGTTGAACTGACAATTCGCATATCGCCATAAACAAACAACTGCTCGTCCCAGCCTCCTGTATTCCAATTGATAGATGGGTTATTAATATATAATGAAGCACCCACCTTAACTATCCCGTCATTCCAATGTTTAACTGCTCTGCTGACAGCGCACCATCCTGAAAGATTAGTGGTGCTGATGAACTGATGGTTGCAATTGCAATAATTATTACCAACGCAACAACAATCTTAGAAACCAAATTTGATATTCTATTATACCTTACTTTAACAGCCATGTATTATTCACCTCTATGTTTCATTATCTTTTGAGGATACTCCTATATTAATATTTCTAATTTCTGGGCATGTTACACACAAAACACAAATGAAAAAGATTAAA
>CAZXRI010000057.1:0-4589 GCA_964642765.1 uncultured Methanosarcinales archaeon
ATCAATATATGCAGACGGCAAGGAGATTTCATCAACATCTGTTACAGACGGCAAATTTTCAGCGCTTGCACAGCAGGTTAAGGAAGGGACAAAGCTTGAGATATATGTTGATGGGATTAAGTCATCTGAATCTGTCGAGTATAAAAGCGGGGATTATAAGGAGATTAATGTTTCTGCAAGGAAAACAGAATTATGGGTTTATCTTCTTATTGTGTCAGGCGGAATTGTTGTAATTATTCTGGTGCTTTTGTTATGGAAATTCAAATCAGGGAAAAGGAAAAATTAGGGATTGCATTTATCAGCATTATTCTTGTAATTCTCGTCGGAATAATAGCTTATGCAGATTCGTCTCCATTGGTTCCTGATAAGTTCAGGGGAGATGTGAGCATTGACAATTCACCTGCACCGATTGGAACGCAGATTGTTGTTTATGTCGAGAATGTTATTGTTGATGTATATACTCTCTCTGAAGAAGGCACTTATGTTATTAATGTCCAGAATGGCACGAACGGAAACAGGATAAGGTTTAACATTTCCAACCAGATAGCAGGAGAATCAACTCGTTCAGGAGCTAAAATAGTTGAGCTGAATTTAAGCGTCTATGTTGACCGCGATAAGGACGGAGTTCCTGATGCGAATGACAAGCTTATCGGCACAAAGGATAATATCTCAACGAATTTTGATAGCCTTGATGTGTTTATTGACGGAGATGATAATCTTCCTGCGACTGCATCCGGTGTAAAGCTTGTTGTGATTAAAAGCGGCTCAGATATTATTCTTGAGTTTCCTTTTGATTTTGATGTAAATATCCTGAATCTGTTTGATGTCGAGGCAGAAAAAGAAGCTGGCTCTGGAATCATTGGAAGCATTTTTGTGAATGGCATCTCGCTTACTTCATCTCAGAGAAAGACAGCTTATGTGAATAAGTTGAACAGCACATCAGAGTATGTTTGTGTTAAGGATGCTGAAATATCCTCGATAAATGAGATTAGCGGAAAGTGCAATTCTACAGATGAGTTTCTTGTGAGATGTAATGGGGTTTCCCAGAATGATTATGTTTGTTCGCTGGACAGCTCAAGATATAAGATTTCAGGATTGAAGAACTCCGGAATTTCAGAATATGCTTGTGCAGAAAGCTGGCAGTGTTCTGATTGGAGTGATTGCTCGTCAGGAGAGCAGACAAGGTCATGCAGTGATTCTAATAGTTGTGGAACTTTGATAAGCAAGCCAGCTACATCCCAAAGCTGTTCAAGTGGAAACGCTGATACGCCTTCAGGCGGAGGTGGCGGTGGAGGAGGCGGAGGAGCAGTGCCGACAACAACAACTACAACAATTGCACAACGAGAGAGTATACAATCTGCTTCCGACGATATAAATCCATCTGGAAGTGATGTTAAAGGAGAAAATGTTATGAAGTTTAATGATGAAGAATCCCCTATTATTGAAAGTGTGCCTGATAAATCAAAATCATCAGGTAATGCACAAGCTAATCAGCAGGGATTTTTTTCAGGCATTTGGAATAGCATAACAGGTGCATTTAAAGGAAGCAACCAGATAACCGGCCAAGCAATTTCAGTTGAGCAGGGAAGAGGGAATATCTGGTGGACAATTGGGATTGTAGGCGGGATTGCATTGGCTATTATTGTCGTCGGATTGATATTGAATAAAATGCCTAAGAAGGAATAAGGACATTGATTAGTCTCGAAAGAGGTTGAAGTGTTTCTGAGAAGGGAGTTTGGGGGATAGCAACATAGGATTGTATCAGACTTTCATTTAATAGTAGTAATAGTATGGCAATGCTTAAATATTACTCCGAATTCCAAAATATCAGAGTTACAATGAACTTAGAACAAGCGATTGAACTTGCAAGCGATTATATCACACATAACACAGGTGATTTAGATGCATATGCTATTAGAGGGCTTTGGCAGATAGATTCTGGAAGAGTAAATAATGGACTCAGTGATATTGAATTGGTTATCGAGCAAAATCCTGCTCATCCTCTTGCACTTGATATAGTTAGGGATCTTCTTGTTAAATCAGGGAAAAGAATTGAAGCAAAAGAAGTCTCAATGGTAAATAGTAATAAAGATAATAGAGACACTGTTAGAGATGCAGAGATAACATTTTTTAAAAGACTAATACATTTCAATCCTAATAGTGCAGAGCATCAATATCAATTAGGAGAATTTCTATATTCAAAGCAAGATGTTCAGCAAGCATTAGATACATATAAGAGAATGATAGAAATGGATCCACATGAGTGGAGTGGTCATGCCTCTGAAATCGGAGTTGCTTTATTTCAGCATAACCTATTTGCAGAAGCAGAAAAAGCCCTTGAGGTTGTAGTAACACAGGATAGAGATAATATTGATGCACTCACTAATCTGATTATAACTCAGGAAAAACTTGGAAAGTATGAAGAAGCACTTGAATTATTAAGCTCAAGTTTGGAAAAAAAGATAGGCGACGAGGCATGGATGCATATTCATAAGGGTTTGATATATACTAAAATAGCAGGATTCCCTGTTGATTTGAATTCAGCAAGGATACCTTTACAAAAAGGAAACTCTAAAATCTTGGAAGCTTTAGAGCAGTATCCCACACACCTTCCAATAGATCAATATAATGATTATATGATAAAAGCTATTACGCATTTTTTTAGTGCAATTACAGCTGACCCGACAAATCCTGCGCCATATCATGGACTTGGATTAATTCTTTTGCATTATAGACAGTTCCAATATTATTTTGATATCATAGAATCGTTAAGTACGCTTGAGTATACAACCAGAGCAAGGAAGTTTCTATCTACAAGCGTATTTAATATACCTCAAAAAACTGGGGATGACCATAATGGCATTGAAGCATTTTCTGACAGAATAATGGCAGTTTATCATAAAACAATAGCTGGAACAAATGCTTTGACTGTCGGAGCAAGGCAGTTATATGCCACTACGTTAAGGAATCATGCAAGAAGTAGTGTTACAGCTTCAAGCATAGAAGAATTACTTCAATTGAAAGATGAGATTTATTTTATTGAGGAGAGTATGGATGAATGCCCTTCTTATGGAGCTGAATTTCTTGTTGATACAACAACAGCTCATGAAAATGACCCAGCTTACAGAGAATATTCTGCATTAGAACAATCCAATGAATTTTTATCAGAATATCCAAGAGGAGTAAGGACAAGTGGAATTCTTGCTGACAACAGAACAATGGAAATTAGAATATTACCCTCGTATGCACCAATTGTTGCAGCGCTAATTAATGAATTCTGGGAACTTGGTGTATTTCCCAGCAATACAGACATTCCTTATGCAATTACTATTGCTGGAAATATAGGATCAGAGGATGCAGCATACCTTGCACTTTCTAATCTGGCAACAGGGATTACTCCAATTGTTAAGGAGGATAACCCGGAGGATAATTCAAATTCTGTAAATCTCAAAGATGCTTATGTTTATCGAGGAGTTACCGTTAATAAATATACTGGAAGAGTAGACCCAGTCAGTAAACAACTTACATTATTTGTTGGTGTTATGGGTAGATTTGAAAATCATCCTTTTGATTATGAATTGAAGCATGATTTTAATGAGCGAGCATGGAGAACTTCATTGCCGTACCTTGGCTCAAACAGAGAGCGATGGAAGGAAGGTATCCAAACGGCTTATGGATACTCAAACGCACAAATTAGTGAGATGCGTGAGCTGATTTTAGGCACCAACGGAACTGACACAAATGTAAATTTAGGCAGCATTGTAAAACCAGATGATGTCATATACGCAAGATCAGTAATAGATATCCTCTATGATGATATGAAAGAAGATTTAAGAATGCAAAATGGTCATTTATTTTTAGCAATGAGAAGAATGATTGATGGATTTTAATTTAAATCATAAAATCAATTAAATCATAAAAAACTTCTAACCTTTCTCAAACCCTATCAAGCAATCCCAATACCCTTTCTTTTCCAATTTGGACAATGAATGATGCAAGCTTTGGGCCTTTTTCCTTTCCAATCAAAACACGATAAGCAGCAGAGAAAAATTTCTTGTTGGCAATTCCTGTCTCAGTGCATATCCTGTAAAATTCTTCAAAGAGTGTGTTCTCGTCGTATTTATTCAGCCTTAATTTGCCTGCCAATAACCTAAGTGCATTTTTTTCCTTGTCATCGAGAGAAGTATTAATCTCAGCCTGAATCTTAAACCTGAAATCCTCAGGAGCATAAGTCTCAAGCCATTTCCAAACTGCATATGCTCTTCTCCTTAATCTCTCGATATCAAATCCAGTTTTTATCTCATGCTTATAATATTCCTTTAGCCTTTCAAAATCATTCTCGTAAATCTGCAAAAGGTTTGTTAAATGCCTGAACCCAGGCTGAATCGGCAAGGAATCCTGAATCCTTATCGACGAAAGCTCGTATATCCTTTTTTCCTTGACATACTCTTTCTCGTCTTTCGCAAGTGTTTTGTCATAATAAATTCTCTCGCATTTATCAAAATCCTCATATGCCTGAATAATTCCCAAGTCAAAGCTGATAAAAAATTCTGCGTTTGGCCTTGTTCCTGCAAACAGCCAGCGAACCA
>CAZXRI010000057.1:4599-5284 GCA_964642765.1 uncultured Methanosarcinales archaeon
TAATATTCAAGAACCTCTCGGAGAGAAACAACATTTCCCTTAGAGCCTGACATCTTTCCGCCGCCCTTAAGTATAATGAAGTCATACTTTTTGTAAACAGGAGGCTTTCTATTCCAGACTTCCTGAATGATTTCCTCTCCTGTTGTTCGCGAGCCTCCTGGAGTTGAATGTTCTTTTCCTCCTGGCTCAAAGCTGACATTCTCAAAATTCCATCTCATTGGCCAGTCTGCTCTCCAAGGAAGCTTGACAATTCCTGCCTTCCTGAAATCAATTGTATTCTTATGTCCGCACTTGCATTCATATCCAATAGTATAATTCTCGTCGTAGTGCGATATAATTGTAGAATCCTTTTTGCATTTCTCGCAATAAACCTGAAGAGGAAACCAGTTGTTATCAATCGGCTCTGTCTTGTACTTCTCTAGGATAGCCTTGATTTTTTCCCTGTTTACAAGAGCATGCTTAATGCTGTCTGCATAGATACAAGCGCGGTATTTTTCATGCTGCCTGATAAATTCAGGAGTTACATCAACTCCAATAAGTGATTCCTCAAATTCCTTCTCGAAATGCTCACCATAATTCTTGTGGATATTATTGCACTCAAATGGGTCAGGAATATCACAGTAAGGCATTCCTATATACTCGTTGAGATTAACAGGAATATTCCCAGGAGTTTTTCTGAACCTGT
>CAZXRI010000057.1:5294-7371 GCA_964642765.1 uncultured Methanosarcinales archaeon
TGAATAAATAAACCTGACATTTTTTCCGAGAGACTTCAATGCCCTGACAACAAGCTCAACAGTCATAACCTCCCTGAAATTTCCGAAATGAACTGTTCCTGACGGTGAAATTCCTGCTGCACAGGTGTATGTTTTCTCATCAGGAAAATTCTCGAGGATTTCCTCTGCTGTCTGGTCAGCCCAGTGTTTTATGTCTGTTATACCTGATGATTCCTTTTGCATTGTTCACTTTAATTTGATTCTTTATATAAAATTATCTGAGTTTTTTCTATCATTTTTGTTGAATCGCTATGATTAAAATTTAAAATAGTGGTTATGATTTCCAACAGAAAAATTTAAATACTAATTATAATATAAATACTAATTATAACAAATTTAGCAAGGTGATAAAACATGCCAACACTATCTGTGTCAATATCGGAAGAACTAAAGCATAAAATGGAGCAAATGGACGAAATAAACTGGTCAGCGGTAGCCAGAAAAGCATTTGAGGAAAAAGTAATTCAAATTGATATGCTACAGAAAATAGCAAACAAAAGCATGCTTACCCAGAAAGATGCAGATGAGATAAGCGATAAGATAAATAAGTCTATGTCCAAAAAATTCAGGAGCAGGAACATATAAAAGTCTATGCGACACATGAGGTTATTTGGCACAACATAATAATCAAAAAGAGCTTGCGTTACTTGCAAAAACTTGTAGTATTGGCAGCTGGGACAATTATAAGAAATAAAAGGGAATATAAAAAAGTATCTGAAAAATTTAATTGGTTTGAAGTCTGGTTAATAATTTTTCAAGAGTTGCTACTGCTTCAGGTCTTATCACAGAACGCAATGCATTTAATTCCGCTACTGCCTTTCTTACATCTTCTGGGGAATAGGGCAATACTAAATTTTCGCGCGCCACTTGCGGCTCCGCCGCTTTTACCCCGACGAAGCCCCCATATCCACCAAGGTCGTAGTCGCCACTAAGTCCGTCGTAGTCGTCGTTGCCCACGAACCCGAAGCGCCCTTGTGGTTGCTCTGGGTCTGTAATATTAAACGTATGCCAATTACCATATCTTTTACCATGTCTTTCTTTTGCTCTGTGAATATATAATGCAGCTGCTTCAACTCCTCCTGCTCTGACAATAAATAAAGGGTTGCTTAAAAGCCTGTCTGCATTTTGGTATCCTGATACTGTTTTTGCAGCATCAGCAAAATCAAGAACAACGGCATATTGCCTTGGCAATGCTTTAATACCTTTCTTAAACTAAACTTTTGTGTTTTATTTATAGATCCGTCATCGGTAATTCTCATCAAAAAAATAGAGAATTCCCTGGCCTAAACATTACTGGGTTGATTTGTCGTTGCTGGCTTTATAGCTGAATTTTACATAAAGTGCAAAAGCCCAGTGAAAAGATTATTCTGATAGGAATATTAACCTATGCTATAGAATATATTTCTACCCCTCCTAAAAAAATGCAGGAATTCCGTATATACCAATAGAGACAAGCAGGACAATAAATAGTATCGGGATTAGCAACCCGACAATGTTTATAATTAATCCAACAATTGAAATCAAATTCTTATTTCTCTTAAGCTGAATTCTTCCAAAAATAATTCCAACTATTGAAGTGATTAGCGCAACGAATAGGAGTTGGGTCAAATAAGTCAAATAAAAACCAACAATAATTAATACAATACTTATGATACCTAACACAAGGCTTGCTATTCCCATGTCAATCGACGGTTTCTCTACCATGTTACCTCCCTGAGAGAGGTTAACATTTTGAACTGCCTGAACAATTGATTGTTTTGGATTTGATGCCATAGTTGGTTCTTATGTAGAGTAGAGATATAAACTTTGTTATAACTAGACTTTTGCGTTTTTAACAAATACCTGTTTGTTGAGTATATCTGCCAACTCAACCAAATTTTTGGCTTTTTGTCTAAGCCAAAAAGTGCCTTTTAGGGCAAGTAGTCTTATGTATCTACATCCTTCTCCAATCGTCGATAAAACTCTCTTTAATGGCTTAAGGATGGCATCTTCTTCCATCAGGATTACCTGAGTATAAGCCACAAGAACAGTGCATACG
>CAZXRI010000058.1:0-7353 GCA_964642765.1 uncultured Methanosarcinales archaeon
ATTTTAAATTGTGATTCAAAAATATAAGAATCCATTCTCAAAATAATGACACCTAACTTGCCAGAATAATGCCAATACCACAACTCACCAAAGTCCAAATCACCTGCTACAATGATAAAATTATTCTTATAGTCCACTTAACAATATCCTCGTCAGAAAAACCTTTCATGCCTATATCTCTAACTGATTTTGCGATATAGCCTAATTCACTCAATTTTTTTGCAAGAATAAAAGACAAACTCTCGTCTATTAAAAATTGGTTTGTCATCATGCATCAATTTCATTGAATTCTGTAAATTTGGATGCGAATTTGATTGCTGATAGTATATCCTCTTTTGTTAAGTCAGGATATTCTTTAATTATTTCATTGTTGGTATATCCTTCTCCAAGTAAATTTAGAATAACATAAATTGGAATTCTTGTCCCTGTTATAATTGGTTTTCCGAGCATGATTTTTGGATATATTGTTATCCGATTGTTTGTATTGATTTTTTGCTCCATTTTAGTTTGATATGTTGTTTGTTCTATTTATTTTTTGCTGTTTTTAAGAGGATTCTTGAGTTGAAATAATTATTCTATTTCACTATCTCAACAAGCTCTCTTATATCCTTAATCACAAAATCTGCCTTGACATTTTTTGCCTTTGGATTTCCATAAGATGCAAAGCATGTCTTTAATCCAATCTTCTTTGCTCCTGCAATATCCCTCTCAGGCATATCGCCAATCATAATGCAGTCTTGCGGCTTTATCTTCAGCATTTTTACAGCAAGCTCAAATGGCATTGTGCTTGGCTTGAACTGCATTGTATCCTCGTATGTTACAACCACCTCAAAGAAATCAGATATTTTCATTGCCACAAGCCTAATCCATGCCTTTAATCTTGGGGCATCTGTAACAATAGCGAGCTTTATTTTCTGCTCTTTCAGTCTGATTAGTGTCGAGATAACATGCGGATATGGCTCGAGAAATCCGCTCCTGACTTTCCTGTATGCAACAATCCCTGATGCAAGAATCTTATGGTCTATTTTACCCTGTGTTTGCTCGAGGAATTTCTGGAACACCCTCGGATCTTCCATGCCGTATTTATCATAAATCTCAAAAAGAACCTTAAGAGCTTCTTCTTTCTCGACGGAAAGCCCTGCATCTATCATTGCTGTTATTGCAGCCTCACAGCTCAGCCTTTTCATCTTGAGGAAATCAATAAGCGTGTTATCGAGGTCAAAGATTATTGCTTTTAGCATTTTATACTTTGATTTTGGTTGTAGGTATTTAATCTTAACTTTTTGCCGGGTTAACATCCAAAGCTTTGCGCGATTTCCAGAAGAAAAACCCGACGATAATAAAGGTAGCCAAAGGAGAAACCCATTCAGGTATTTCCATGCCAAAGCTGTGCAGAATCATAACTGTTCCAAGTGCAAATATGGAATACATTGCTCCGTTCTTTAGGTATTTGAACTTCTTGATTCTCTCAATATTACCGACTGTAATCTGTCTCATTACAATTGCTCCAAAACCATTTCCGAGAAGGATTATTGGTATCGAGAATGTAAATGAAAAGGCTCCGATAATCCCATCAACTGAAAAAACTGTATCAATCACCTCGAGATAAAATATCTTGCTTATATCTGAAAGACCTGCATTGCTGTCGAGCATTTCCTTTTCCTGCTGCTCTGCATTTTCCTTGAATCCATGCGTTATAAAGAATGCTGTCGAGCCAACAACTGCTCCAAATGCCATCATTGGATTCTTTTTTATCGAGAGCCAGACAATTGTAGCGAGAAGGACTGACACAACAGCAAAAAACCAGACACCCTGCTTGTGGATGAATTTTTCGTGAGCAAGTCCATAATGCTTTGGCTCGATAAAAAGCCAGTGGAAGAATACAAATACAAGGAATGTTCCTCCACCCATAAGGAGAATTGGCGCTGATTTTTCAATTGCTTCTATTGCTGTATGGTCTGAGCTGAATGATGCTGTTAATGCACCCATTATTCCAATAGAAGGATTGCTTATCCACAAGATTAGGAGAGGGAGTATTCCCCTGACGAGAAATACTGCAATAAGCAAGCCCCAGAATAAAAACCATTTCCTTGCTTTTGCTGATACCGTCGAGAGGACATCTGCATTAATAATTGCATTGTCAACACTTATTATTATCTCGAATAATGCAAGCCCGAATATTGTCAGGATGATTGAGAGGATTTCCATTTTGGTTTCAATGCACCTATATGTCAATATTTCTTTTTATATCTTCCCCGCTTCTCGACAATTTCAAGTCGTTTGATTACTAATTCACCTTGTTTTGATTCCTGCTTATATCCGTCGAGGACTTTGGCAAATGCTTCTTCCCAGACTTTATAATGCTTTGATTCAAGTGCTTCTTTTAATAAATGAAGGTCAACTGCCATGTCCTCAATTTTGTGGGAGAAAAATGATAACCCGAAGTCTATGATATAAATCCCTTTTTCTGTTTTTCCGTCTGAGATTAGAATCATATTTGATGTTGTAATATCAGAATGGATTATGTTGATGTTGTGCAGGGTTGCGATTTTTCTGCCGATTTCTTCTGATAATTTGAGATAGTCTTTTTTCTCGAGGACATTCTTGAGAATATCTCCTGCAAGGAATTCCATCTCAAGCTTTTCTTTATCGTCTGTGTTTGTAAGTCTTGGTGATGGGAAACTTATCTCTTCAAGCTTCTTGAGGATTTTTGATTCACGCCTTGTTCTTGAGCCTCTGAGTCTATCGTCTATTACTCTCAGCCTGTATTTTTTCCTGAATCTTTCCTTGATGATTATTCCAGCATCCTTATTGTGGAATATTTTTGCTTCTGCTCCTTGTGAGATTAATTTCATGTCAATTGGATATGCTGGCTGTTTTATTAAGATTTTGAATTGCTTGGCTAGCTTGAATCAAATAACTTAAATATTACTATATTTATCCTCAACAATATAGCCCCGTAGTGTAGCGGCCAATCATTCGACCCTCTGGAGGTCGGGACCCAGGTTCGAATCCTGGCGGGGCTATCCTTATTTTGTGTTAAGAATTTACAGCGAATCATAGACAATCTTTAATCATCTCGAGCGGAATTTCCACATCCATTCCAAAATTTTATATATTCAGGCTGTTGTTTAATTCTGCATATTATGAAAACCCTCCTCAAAAACATCCAAATCCTTCATGGCAAAAAGCTCGTCAGTGCAAACATCCTTATTGAAGGGAAATTAATTCAAAAGATTTCAGAGGATAAAATTCCTGTGGATAGTTTGACCAATGTTATAGATGGGAAAAACAATATTGCAATTCATGGCATAATAGATGTTCATGTGCATTTCAGAGAGCCGGGATTAACACACAAAGAGGACTTTCTTTCAGGCTCAAAAGCTGCTGCATCAGGAGGAGTTACAACAATCCTTGATATGCCTAATACAAACCCAGCAACAACAACATTGAAAGCTCTCGGGGAAAAAAGGCAGCTTGCAAAAAAATCGCTTGTAAATTACGGGTTTCATTTCGGAGCAACAAAGGATAACATTGATGAGCTTATCAAATCTAGAGATAAAAACATACGCTCAGTCAAGATTTATATGGGTTCTTCAACTGGAAATCTTCTTTTGAAAGAGCAAAATTATATCGAAGAAATTTTCAGGAGATGGAACGGGATTATTACTGTTCATGCAGAGGATGAATGCTGTCTCGAGGAGAATAAAGGAAAATTCCCTCTAACAGCAGAAAATCATGGAAATCTCAGAGCAAGGGAATGCGCCGTTATCGCAGTAAAAAAGGCAATCTTTCTCGCAGGCAAATACAGGAGGCATCTCCATATTGCACATATATCAACAAAAGATGAAATTGCCCTTATCAGGGAAGCAAAGAATTCAGGCATTAATGTTACGTGTGAAGTAACCCCGCACCACTTATTTCTTGACGAAAGTTATATGAAAAAGCTCGGTAATTATGGTAAAGTAAACCCTCCACTAAGGCAAAAATCAGACTGCGAAGCGCTTTGGAGAGAATTGGGGAAAACAATAGACATTATTGCAACTGACCACGCTCCTCATACAAGAGATGAGAAAGAAAAGCCTTATTCAGAAGCACCGTCGGGAATGCCAGGAGTGGAAACAACTCTTGCGCTTTTGATGGATGCTTACAGTAAAAAAAGGATTGAGCTGCAGACAATCATTAAAATCACGTCTGAAAACCCTGCGAGAATTTTCGGCATAAAAAACAAGGGACTTTTATTAGAGGGATATGATGCAGACCTAACAATAATTGACGTCAGGAAAACAAAGGAAGTCAGGGATTCTGAGTTAAACACAAAATGCAAATGGTCCCCTTTTTCAGGATGGAAACTTAAAGGCTTGCCTGTGATGACTTTTGTAAACGGAAACTTAATATATTCTAACGGAACGCTTCTTACAGAGAATAGCGCAATCGAGGTGGATTTTTATGAATGAAGATGTTGCAAATGCATTATGCAGCGCAGAGGTTATGAATTTTGGTGATTATCGTCTGTCATCAGGAAGGAGAAGCTCGTTTTATATCAATCTGAGAGTTCTTCCGTCACATCCTGATGTTTTTGATTATATCTCGGGAAGTATTGCACAGATATGTTCACAGATTGGTGTGGAAGTTGTCGCAGGTGCAGAGCCGAATGGTGTATCTCTCGCGACCGGTGCAGCTCTGAAGGCGCATCTTCCAGCTATCTTTATCAAGAGGGCTCCGAGGAGATTTATCAGGGGAACTCCTAATCTGATTATCGGAAAGCTCCAGAAGGGGCAGAAGGTTGTCCTTGTTACTGACTTGATTACAAATGGTTATATCAAGGGGAAAATCATTGATGAGATTAAGAAGGCTGGAGGCATTGTCGAGAATATAATCGCAGTGCTTGATAAGGAGGAGGGAGCAGAGGAGAATTTATCTAAAGAGGGAATAAAGCTCTATAGCCTAATCAAGGTTTCTGAATTGATTGAGCACATGAAGGCAAATTCATTGGTTGACGAGGAGACTTACAATAAGGTTATCAAAAGCATTTCTGAAGATTCAGCGGCAGAGCCTTCAGAGGAATTTGAGCCAGATGGATCAGATAGCTGAAATTATCCTTGAGAAAAAGGTTTTTGAAATAGATTTCAAGAAGCAGTTTAGGTTTGCCTCTGGAAAGGTGTTTCCGTTTTACTGCGATAATCGGATTCTTCTTTCTATGCCAAAGGAGCGGGATATTATAGTTAATGCTTTTGCAAAGAAGATTTCCGACGAGAAAATCATCTTTTCTGTTGTGGCTGGGATTGCAACTGCCTCTATTCCATGGGCTGCTATGCTTGCTGCAAAGCTTTCCAAGCCTCTTATTTATGTGAGAAAGGAATCAAAAGACCATGGAAAGGGAAAAAGGATTGAAGGCTCTGTGAAAAAAGGCGAGAAGGTTCTTCTTATCGAGGATTTGATTTCAACAGGCGGCTCATCCTTGGATGCTGTTCATGTGTTGAGGGAATCTGGCTTGAAGGTTGATTATTGCCTTGGGATTTTTACTTATAATATTGGGAATGTTCTTTCCAAGTTTTCCGACGAGAATGTTAATCTGATTACTTTGACGGATATAAATGAGGTTCTTGGTGTTGCTGTGAAGAAAGGAAAAATAGACGAGAAGCAGAGGAAAGAGATTGTTAGGCTTCTTGGTAATTCTAATGATTAAATATTATCAAGGTTAAAGGTTATAATTTCTATGGACTTCTGCAGCAACTTCTTCGTGTAAGACAGCATCTGCAATTTCAGGGATATATCTGCGAAGTGTTTCAATAGGTAAAGTTACTTCATTTTTAGATGTTAAATATAAATATTCTAGCACATTATTAGCAACCCTATAAAACTCTGCTCCAAATATTAATGCGCCAATATCAAATCTATCTGCTAATTTTCTCCCGAGGAGATTTACGTCTGGTCTTGCATACTCATCAACATCACGCAAATATTCATTAAGATTTCTAAGCTTTGCTCTAGTTTGGTCTAATTCTATCTTTGCTTCTTGTGCATCTTCCCGCAATCCATCAACTAATCCCATAAAATATCGCCTTATTTATCGGTGAATCTCTTCTTCTATATAAAATTATACTCGGAATATGCAATACCAACAATAATAAATATCACCTAATTGCATATCATATATTATGAAGCCAATTATTAAATCCAGCAAATCCATTATCCCATCCTGTGATTTTGCCAGCATTGAAAAGCTTTCCCAGCTTGTTAATGATACTTGCGATATTGAGGGAGTTGGGGCTTATAAGATTGGGTTTGAGATAGTTATTCCGAATGGATTGAAGAATGTCATCGAGACAATAAGGGCTTTGTCAGATTTGCCGATTATTTATGACCATCAGAAAGGCGGGACAGATATTCCTGAGAATGGCTCGAGATTTATGAAGGCATGTAAAGGTGTTGATGCTGTTATTATTTTTCCTATGACTGGCCCTGTATCAGAGAAGGCGTGGGTTGAATCTGCTTCCGAGGAGAAAATGCCTTTGATTGTCGGCGGTGAAATGACTCATTCGAGTTATCTTGCGAGTGAGGGAGGTTATATTTCTGATGATGCTCCTGAAAAGATTTACAGGATTGCTGCAACTTTAGGTGTGAATGATTTTGTTGTTCCTGGGAATAAGCCTGAGAAGATTTCTTTTTACAGGAGAATTCTCGAGGAGAAATGTCCAAGGCTTGCATTTTATTCTCCTGGATTTGTTACGCAGGGCGGTTCTTTAAGCGATTCTGCAAAGTCTGCTGGAGAAAGGTTTCATGCTATTGTTGGAAGGGCGATTTATTCTCAGAAAGATATGGGGAGGGCTGTGAAGGATTTGGTGAAGGGGTTTGGGATTTGAATTTGCCAAAAACCGTCCGTCATAGATGGGTGGCATGAAGGAGTTATGCTCCTCTATCCTCATCTTGTTGGATGGTGGTGCTGATAAATCCTGCTGTATTTATGGCACATCTTCGTTATAACTCGATGTTTTTGACAAATTATTGTGGGATTGTTTATCATGTTAAATGCTTCGAGCAAAGCTAGAGAGCAACGTGGTCGAGCGCTGTAGTTCCACAAGACCGTGGAGCGAAGAAGTCCAAATAAAGACCTTTAAGAAGGTTCTGTCCATGTTGTATATCATTACTATTTTAGTAATGGCGACTTCGTCGTCATGAGTCGATGCCTGTGGCATCGACTGCCATAAGGTTTGGTTTTTGTTTTGCCATGAAGAATTCTTCGGCAGTATACGCTTTTATTCTTTTCTGGACAGAGCCACAAAATCCAAAGGTTTATATATAAGTTAGTATACATAATGGTATACTAAGATTAAAAAAACTACTCTAATA
>CAZXRI010000059.1:0-7323 GCA_964642765.1 uncultured Methanosarcinales archaeon
AATGCCTGAAGGAGAAGCTGCATTTGCGATATGCGAAGCAGGAATCAAGGATATTTAATTATATTCTATTGCTTTTTTATTCTCTTTTTATCTTTTTTATCCTGAGTCATTTTACATTTTCCTAAGCATAAACCTTATAAATAGATGCCTCTTCCCCGAGAACTATGACAGATGAACAGCTATTAATCCCTGCAGACATTTATCTCAAATCAGGAATTCACATAGGCACTAAATTCAAAACCAAATACATGGAACAATTTATTTACAAAACCAGACAAGATGGTCTTTCAGTCCTAAACCTTCAGAAAATAAATGACAGGATTGAACTTGCAGCAAGCTTTCTGTCTCAATATGCTCCTGAAGAAATCCTTATCGTTTGCAGAAGAGAAGCAGGCTGGAAACCTGTAAAACTATTCGGCAGGGTTACAAGCGCAAATGTAATTGCTGGAAGATATCTCCCAGGGATGCTGACAAATCCAAACCTTGCAATTTTCAAGGAATACAAGATAGTCCTTGTTGTTGATACATGGGCAGACAGGAATGCCATGCTGGATGCAAACAAGGTCGGGATTCCAGTTATAGCATTATGCGACACCAACAACCAATCAAACAATATAGACTTAGTAATCCCATCCAACAATAAAGGCAAGAAAAGCCTTGGACTATTCTTCTGGATTCTTGCTCGGGAATACCTCAAGAAGCGCGGCATATTAAAAGCCAACGATGAATTCAAAGAAAGTCTGGAAGAGTTTACAGAAGAATAAAAAGTCAAACTAAATCTTTTCCAGCAAATCCCTTACGGCAATCTCAATCTTCTTATTCCCATATAGGATTTGAAATATCTCTTCTGTGAGAGGCATTCTTAGGCTGTTCCTTATGCAAATATCATGCACTGCTTTTGCTGTCTCAATTCCCTCGGCAATTTTTCCGTCGAGAATTTTGTATATCTCTTCAAGTGATTTCCCATTTGCAAGCTCTCTTCCAACAAGCTGGTTCCTGCTATGGCTTCCCATGCAAGTCAGTGCCAAATCACCGACACCAGCAAGACCATAAACAGTTGAGCGACTTGCTCCATATAACCTCCCGAGTGTATTCATCTCAGTAAGCCCGAGGGTAATTATGCTTGCCAAAGAATTATATCCATATCCCATCCCAGATATAATTCCTGCTGCAATCGCAGTAATATTCTTAATCGAGCCGCATAATTCAACACCAATAATATCGCTGTGCGGATAAACCTTGAAATAGCTGGTCGAGAGAGCATTTTTTACATGCACAAGAGCTTCCTTATTTTTTGATGCAATAACAGTTGCAGTAGGCAATTTATTTGCAACCTCAATACTGTAATTAGGTCCTGATAATGTAATAATTGGATTAGGAAAAATCTCCTCGAGAATCTCAGACATTCTTTTATGCGTCTTAATCTCAATCCCTTTTGCAAGGTTTACTATGATTGTCCTTTCTGAAACATATTTCCTGAACCTTTCTCCGACTTCCCTTACATGCTGGCTTGGGACAGCAATAAAAATTATTTCCTTGTTTTCAACAGCCAGTCTCAAGTCAGACGAGAATCTTATATCCTTGCTTAACCTTATTCCAGAAAGATATCTCTTATTCTCCTGCTCTATTTCAAGCGAATCAGAAAACTCCTTGTTTCTCGACCACAAAACAACATCATGCCTATTTTCAGAGAGAATATTTGCTATGGTCGTTCCCCATGCTCCAGAACCGATTACACCAATCAAGGACATTTTTATCTTTCTATCCACTTATCTTCAAGGAATCTTTATACTGACAGTTGCCAGATTTTCCTTATGTGCATTACCATCTATATCAGAGGCAATTACGCCGATATTATAAGTTTTGCCAGATGTAAGCCCTGCAATAGGTATCATTGCATTTGGCGTTTTGGAATTTATCCTTTCAGCAAGAGCTGATACAGAATCAAAATCTTTTTCTTCATAATATACCTTATAGGATGCAATATCCCTTTCAGTATTAGGCGTTCCGTCTATATTGTTTAATGGAGCATCCCATTCCATCTTCAGGAAATCATTTCCATTCTCGGAAACTATTTCAGGGTTGGATAATTTAACAATCCCGGGAGCAAGGCTGTCTTTCGGAGTGGCTTTGTTATAGTTGTTCCCAGACAATAATTTCTGCTTTTCCTGCCTGTTGTCTATTTCGTTATTGTTCTTGTCTATTGCTGTTACAGCGAAATAATACTGCTGGCTTGCAAGATTCCTGAAGATTCCAATATATCTCTCCTCTGATTCAATGTAGTAAAGCTTTCCTTCTTCAAGAAATAGTTTTTCATCTTTATTATCAGGATTAACTGCATTAAAGCTAAACGTGCATTTGTCTCCGGTGAAAACACATTCAGGGCTTTCAAGGAAATCTATTGACTTGTATTTTTCTGCTGTTTGCTGACTGAAATCCAAGGCAGTGAAATACTTTCCCTGCGGAAGAACTAGGCTGTGTGATATTATTTCTGCCGACGAGAAATCTGCGATTGAATAATAAACCCTGTATTTAACTGCATCTGCAGCAGGTGATTTTTTCCATGACAGCAAAAGTGTTTTGTCTGATGATTTTAGCGATTGAATTTCGAGCCCTTCAATTGTTGGTGGAGGCATGTCAGCTATCAAAAGAGCAAATTTAATTGGCAGTTTTTCATTTACAACCTTTCCGTGTTTGATGTATTTTGTGGTCTTGGTTTTGCTCATGGCGCAGAAGCGATAGATTTTCTTCTCGACATTGCATTCCCTTTTTCCCGTGCTGTCCTTAATTATAATAGGCTTGTTGTTTTTGTCCTTGTAAATCCTGAATATACCATAATCCCATATCTCATCCTTTCCTGCTGTCTGGATGCCGAGCTTTGCTTCCTTGACTGTTCCGTCTGGATTATACCTAATTAAGTAATCTGCATAATCCTTCTCCTCTGCATTCAGCTCTGTTTCTCCGAATGTAAATGCAGATGTTAATGGGAAAGCATCCAGCATATTCTCAGGCTTTTCAAGCTTCATGTATTTTCCCTTGCATTTATCGCTTTCCTTATTGCACAGCTTTATTTTATATTCTTCCTCTCTCTGAATTGTCTGGGATGCAGGGATTGTCTGAGGAGAAAATTCACAAACACATTCAGTATCAGATGTTTTCAGGCAGTCAAAGATGTTTTCCTTTATTGTTTCAAACAATATCTCTTCAAAAGAACCGCATGCTCCTATTGTGAATTCGAGATTTCCTTTGTAATTTTTTAGGTAGCTCTCAATACACTTTACTGGCTCCTGATTTGGCTGGTAGCAAATTTTTTCAATCTCAGATTGCATCTTTTCAAGCTCCTGATAGTCTGGAAGAAAATTGTCTGTCTCGACTATAAATGAGGGGTTTATTGTATATGCACCGAGAAGGTTCTCATTTAATTTTGCCGTATCTATCTCATCTGTTGTTTGTTCCTGCATATCTGTATTATCTGCTGTATCTGCTCCTGTTATAGTTTGAATGTTAGACTCGATTTTGCCAATATAGTTTATTGTGCCGAACATACCGAATGCAAATATAGCTATAAGGATTACTCCGATAGCAATAAACATTATTCTTGATTTCATTTTGGTTTTTATGCTCTCATTATTTATGCGACCATGGAATATTTCTTATCTTCAGCCTTTGCAACAGCCCATGACTTTGTTCCATATTCCCAGTGCCACCATTCCTTTAAGCGGCGCCAGTTTTCAAGCTCTGCTGGATTTACAAACCCTGCATCTGTCATTATTTTTTCGACGGTCTTTCTGCAGTTGTGAATCTTTTTTCCTAGTGGAGTTGTTGAATCCTTGTATGCAAAAAGCCCGCCTGTAACCTGATTGCATGGGTTTCTTGAATATCCAGATTCTCCCATACAGCCGCAATCAAGCCCATTGCCAATAAGCTTAATGTCAACTGCTCCTCCTGTTGAATGCCTTCCTCCTTTGTTGCATGAATTTCTCCATCCAGATGAGAGGATTATTTTTGCACCTATTGCTGCTGCCTCCTGACGTGCTATGTCAAGGCGTGCCATTGCTTCTCTCCTTATATATTTGCAGTTTGCTCCTAAGCATTGTGTATCCTTTACAAACCCGTCAATAGGCGGAACTTTTGGACAGCCTTTGATATCAATGTCTCCTCTGTCCCTAGTGTCAGGCGTAATTGGTGTGTTAAGGCCTGTGTTTGGGATGATAAGATTAAATGAATTATCTCCATCACCAGAATAATCAGATGATTCCTCGTCGAGAGATTCCTGATAATCTGCCTCTTCAATCCCTTCCATTTCTTCTTGGCTCAAAGCTCGTGCCAATTCTTCCTCTTGTATTTGCTCGAATGACTGGCCTTTTCTGTTCCACATATCAATTGTCAGGTCTTTCAATGCTGAACCATACAGGCTTATTTTATTTCCTTCTTCATTTGTGATAAAGCTTCCATACATATCAATAACCATATTCTCGTCGGGATAAGCATTAAGGTATTTTTTCATTTCTTCTCTTACAAGGAATGTGTAGCCGTCTTTTATCATGTTGCTCTTCAGGCAGCTTCCTCCAGCATAATTGATTATCTTATATCCGAGATATTGCCCGCATTCATCTGTTTGAACTCCGCCATTGTCAGCAAGCGACTTTACTGCCTTATACGACGAGAATTTTGCAGACTGATCAATATAAAACAGGATTTTATCAGCCTTGTTGTAAGCATTGAGAAGAGAAACCTGAATATCGCCAAGCTTCAGAGCATAATCCCTTGGCTTCATTGTAATTCCAAGAAGAACAACAACAACTCCTATCAGGGCAATTACTGTTATGAGGAGGTAATAGTCTACCTCTGATTTTTTGCTTTTGAATAGGTTTATCATTTTTGTTTTTTACATTATTTTTTGGTGTAAACATTCAATGTAACAATGATATTGCTTTTGGTGTCTGAACTGAGAGGGATAAACGCGCTTGATGACTGCTTTTTTCCATTGCATTTGATAATGTTGCAGCTATCCTTTCTCTTTTTTCCCTCGACAAAAAGCTCCCAGTCAGAAACATCCTTAGCATGCTTTCCAAGTATTTCCTTGAGAGCTGCCTCTGAATTGTCATATCTCCCATCTATGTAGTCCTCTGATATTATCTCTGCGACATTTTTTCCGTTATATTCCGCCTTGAAAATGTCAAGCAGCAGAAGGTCATATTGCATTCCTGTTATATCCTGAGATATTTTAACATGGACTTGTTCCTCTACAAGATGCAATACAAAAAGCCCGAATGCAAATGCAAATATTGAGATGATTATAGCAAGAATCAGCGTCGGATATGCTGATACAGATGCTTTTCTCGAATGGATTATTTTCATCATTTTAGTTTTGTTATCAATTACTATCTCTTCTTATACACAGCATGAACCTCTAAATTTCCAGGGAATCTTTCAGCTCCATTCTTGACATTAACAATCCTTATGTAGTCTATAGTGCCGTAAATGTCTGTCCTTGACTTTGCAAGCATGTAAAAATCCTTGTTATAGTAAATCTCCTCTTCTTTTCCGTTGTATGACAAGACAATTTGCATCCCAAAATGCTCTCTTAGCTTATCTCCAAAAAGTTCTTTTATTGTTTTATCAGAGAATCTTTCATGGTCAACAATATTCGAGAATGTCCTTCCTGTAATTGAGTCAGTATAAAATATGCTGTTTTTCGAGAAGAAAACCCTCTGCGTGATGATATTATCGCCAAGATTTCCTGTGCTTATCAAATCAACTAATCTTCCTGTTGCCATGGTTGTAAATATGAACAGGGCAATGATAATTATGAAGCCGAATATTATGAGGAAGGAATATTCTCCTATACTGCTTGCCTTTTTGTTTAGCTTGGAAAATTTCATTTTATCCATTTTATTTGACATTTATCCATATTCATCAATTGCTATGTCCGTAAGCTTTGTGAATTTTTTCCTGAATTCATCTGATGTGAAATAATCATTTGTGTTCCAGCTGTTTCCTATTTCAAGGACAATAGAGATTTTATCGTCTGCAAGAATCTCATACCTGTCTGTAAGGAGTATTTTCTGGAGAATAAATTCAGGGATTTTCCTCTCAGAAAGTTTTTGCTTAATCTCCTTGTCCTCAAAAATCAGGTTCATTACAAGACATGCTAAATATTTGTTCTCGTCAATCTTTTTAGAGCTTAATGACACATAACCGTTTATTGGATTGATTCTCTCGTCGAAATTGTCAGAGCTTAATATGAGAACAGAGACATCTGCTCCTTTAACCTTTTCCTTTAGTTTGCTGTCATCCAGCTCAGATGCATCAGCGATTATCTCAGGCAGGACTGTAATCAGCGAGCCTTTTTGTCTTAATGATTCCTTATTCTCAGGTAATGCGCATGCTAATTTCCCTGATTCGCCTGCATTGGTTTCTGTGCTGTGGATTTTTATTTTGCTGCCTTGCTTTACAAATCTTGGGACTATGCTCTTTCCTTCGTCGGGAATTAGCTCCTTGTTTTCATAGTCAATGCTTTTATCCTGAGTAAAATCATAAGTTTGCTTAAACGGGTCAAATAAAGAAGGATTGAATACAGCTATATTGCTGTCTTTTATTTCTATGGCAAGCTGTCTTGTATCTCTGGGATAATCCACAACAAGGTTTCCTGATGGGTTTGAGATTGTGTCTATCAAAAGCCCTAAATCGCTGGTGAGGAATTTCTGGTCGAAGATTATTCCAGATTGGACCTTGCTGATGAAGATAAATAGCATGCCAATTGCAATTGCAACAAGAACCATTCCGATTAATGTCTTGAGAGATATCCCGAATGATTCATCTGCTTTTTTTGATGAGAACATATCCTATAATCTGGGATTGTATTTTAAATATGTTTCTATGAGATGATGTAGGAATATTTTAGCTTAGATGTCGTCTTTCTTCTCAATCCTTTTCCTTTTTTCAGGAATTTGACTGGATTATACGAAAAATACCTTCTGTATTGGCACAATTTATTTTCTGTCTTCCCCCAGATGTCATTATCTCAAGGGGGGTGGCAATTTGCCCCCATCCTTTGGATAGCTCTTCATCTCGCCTTCTCATGTCTTTAATATATCCTTTCGGGTCTTTAGAGTCAGAAAGAACAACTACAATGTCCTCTATCACAAACCACCATTCGTTATTATACCAAGTTCTTCTTATTTTCTTTCCTTGGAATACTACGAGTTCGTTTGATGGAGGCATTTTATTGTGGTTTCTTTAATTGAATCCTTCCGTTTGATTCTTCTATAATATTTAAATTTAAAAGATATTTCTAAATTTATAATCCTTATGTGCAAA
>CAZXRI010000060.1:0-7233 GCA_964642765.1 uncultured Methanosarcinales archaeon
GTAAAGATGCTAAGGTTCTTCTCGACCCTTTTATGGGTTCTGGGACAGCAATTCTGGAAGCTACACTTCATAAAAATTTTACTAAAGCTTATGGAATAGACATTAACCCTCTTGCGTTGCTTATTTCCAAGGCAAAGACCACACCAATAAACCCTGAGATTTTATGGCGAGAGTATCATAACTTAGCTAAAAGTTGTTCTGATTTTCAGAGAGACGTAAATCTCAAGCAAAGAGCAGTTAAGAAGCCGAGTTTTTATAATCTTGATTTCTGGTTTAAGTCTCAGGTTATAGCAGATTTATCAATAATCCGAGAAGAAATAAATAAGATTGAGGATAGTGATGCTAAAGACTTTTTTTTAGTTGCATTTTCAGAGACTGTAAGGTATGTTTCAAATACTCGAAATAACGAATACAAGCTTTACAGGATAGGAGAGCCAATGTTGAAAAGGCATAATCCTGATACGCTGAATGAGTTTAGAAATAGACTGAAAGCAAATATTTACCAGATGGAAGAGTATTTCAGGGAGCATAATAAAAAATGTGAAGTAAGGATTTTAGCTGAAGATACACGAAATAAAACTTCAATTCCAGACGAGGAAGTGGATTTTATTGTTACTTCCCCTCCTTATGGAGACAGCAGGACAACAGTTGCATATGGGCAGTTTTCCAGACTGTCTTTACAGTGGCTGGGATTTGAAGATAGCTCTGCTTTGGATGTTGATAGGATAAGTTTAGGAGGAATTCCGACGAAAGATATTGAAAATGATTTGCCATCTCCTACTTTGCAGGATATTTTGAGAAAGATTAGAACTGCAAGTGATTTTAGAGCAAGGGATGTTTTGAGTTTTTATGCTGATTTTTATATGTGCGTAAAGGAACTGCATAGGATTACAAAGAGGGGTGCATTCTTGTGTTTTGTCGTCGGTAATAGGACTGTTAAAAGTGTTCAAATTCCAACAGATGAGATAATTCTTGAATTGTTTCAGTCGCAGAATCATTACAAGCATCATAATACGTTTATTAGAAATATTCCATATAAGAGAATGCCTAAGCTGAACAGCCCGTCTAATATTAGCGGAAATCATGCTGTTACAATGAACGAGGAATGGATAGTGATTTTGGAAAAGCAATAAGAATATTGTTCATATCTCCTCTATGGAGAATACTCTGTCGAGGTTATTTTTTAAAACCCTAAATCCAGAGCCGTGGTCATGTGTTTTTCCCTTGTCCTTTCCACTTCTGTAAACTCCAATTCTGATGTCATAGAGAATAATTCCTTCTTTTACACATTGAATGAATTTTTCAAATGTCAATCCACTTAAAAGAACAGCATTTTTGAAGCTGAAAAATTCTTTTCCGTCTTGATTTTTGGTTTCTGCCTTAATGTATGCAATGTACTTGCATTTTTTCTCGACAATCTCTTTTAGAATACTAAAATCATAATATACTTCTATATCTTCAAGTTTGCCTGTTGCTAAATTCATGATTAATAGAAGCATTCTATTTTTCTCCTCGTATATACTTAATTTGAATCCAAATTTGTTGACGAAGGTATTAAATTTTGAGGATGATAAAGTTGTGTGGAGAGTTTTCATTCCATCTGCCTTTGAGTCTGATTGCCCATATTTTTCTCTTAGAGTTGAGTTGATGTTTTTTGGAAATGTTGGTGATTTGGTGAATAAAGTAATCATACTTTCTGATAATTCCCTTGATGATTTTATCTCAAGAAGTCCTTTATAATCAGCAAGAGAGTTGTTGTTCTCAACTATCCCTAGCAAATCTTCAAATGTTTTTCCAATTCCTGTATTGTGTGTTCTATGCGACTCGACAAAGCCTTTTGATTTGATTGATAGAAAATCTCTCCTAAATCCGTCGAGGATTTTATCTTCCATTTAGAGAGTTGTATTTCAGAAAGTTATGTGATAATACCACAAGATAGGGATATTTTGGATACATACTAAGAAAGATTCCAATTTGTTAGTAAACATTCACAGCCTTAACATTTGTAAACTCTTTTAATCCAAAGCTTCCAAGCTCTCTTCCAATTCCGCTTTTCTTGATTCCTCCAAACGGGACTCTTGCATCTGATTTTACAATGCCATTAATGAACACTGCTCCTGAATCTATTTTCTTTGCTATGTTCAAAGCTCTTTCCTCGTCGGAAGTCCAAATTGCAGAACCCAATCCAAATTCAGAATTGTTTGCTGTCTGAATTGCTTCATCTTCATTTTTTACAACAATTATCGGAGCAACTGGCCCGAAAACCTCTTCCCTGAAAATTCTCATGTTTTCATTTATATCAGAGAGAACAGCAGGCTCAAAGAAATATCCTTTTCTCTCTAATTTTTTTCCGCCATAAAGAAGCATTGCTCCTGATTTGATTGAATCATTAAGCTGGCTTTCAACCTCTTGTCTTTGCTGTGTATTTGCCAAAGGGCCGACATCTGTATTCATGTCCATTGGCTCTCCGACAATTATTTTTTTTGTATGCTCGACGAACTTTTCAGTAAATGAATCTGCGATTTTCTCAACAACAATAAACCTTTTTGCAGCGATGCAGCTTTGCCCGTTGTTTATCAGCCTTGACTGCACGCCAATTTTTGCAGCTTTATCTATATCTGCATCCTCGAGAACAATAAACGGATCACTTCCTCCTAATTCCATAACAACTTTCTTGAGATTTGCTCCTGCAATAGATGCAACTTTTTGCCCTGCAGAAACACTTCCTGTAAGAGAGACTCCTGCTGTTAAATCAGATGCTATCAGCTCATTCACAGAATCATGCTTTGCAATTACCGAGTGGAAAACATCTTCCAATCCAGCTTCCTGAAAAACACTCTCGATAGCAAGAGAACATCCTGTTACATTGCTTGCATGCTTTAAAATCGAAGTGTTTCCTGCCATTAAAACAGGAGCGGCAAACCTGAATGCCTGCCAGAACGGAAAGTTCCAAGGCATGATTGAGACGATGACACCTAATGGCTCATATCTTACAAAATGCTTTTTACCGTCGGCATGAATCTGCTCTGGATGAAGCCATTTCTCGGAATTGTCTGCATAAACCTCACAAGTCAAGGCGCATTTTTCTATCTCGGAAATTGATTGCTTTATTGGCTTGCCCATTTCCTGTGTTATTAATTCAGCAAACTCATTTTTTTTCTGCCTGAGAATATCAGCAGAGTTTCTAAGGAAAACAGCCCTTTCGGAAATATCAGTTGTTTTCCACTCGAGAAACGCATCTCTGGATTTTTTTGCTATGCTGAAGACCTCTTCTTTTGTCATCAATTCATATTCATTTATTGGCTCTTCAGTTGCTGGATTGATTGTCTGGATTTTCATAAGAGAAGTGATTTGATGAGGATATTTATACTTTGTTATATCATTTTTACTTTTGCATATAATACAGCATCCTTTACTTTTCCGTCTTTAATGTGGTAATTTTTGATTATTCCTTCCTTTTTGTACTTGTTTTTCTTAAGCACATTCTGAGACTGAATATTATCAACAAAAACATTTGCGTAAATCTTTTCCAATCCAAATTTCTCAAAGCCGATTTCCGTCATAACCTTTACTGCCTTTGCCATAATCCCTTTTCCGCGAAATTTCTTCCCAAGCCAATATCCTATTTCTGCTTTATTCTCTGCAATATTATGAAAGCTAACTGAACCTGCAACTTCATCGTCTATATCTATAACCAGAACATATTCAGTTTTTTTCTTTGCCCGATACATTTTCTGGCAGTTTTGTATCCAGTCTTTTGCATCTTCAAGCATATAAGGATAAGGGATTCTTGTCGTGAACCTGAATATCTCTTTGTCGTTGATGTTTTTATGGAGGGATTTCTCGTCGGATTGTTGGTAGTGCCTTAATGTAAATTCGCTGGATTGGAAGATTGTGTTATTATTATTTTTCATAACTATTTAATTTGAAGCAATAGGTTTATAATGATTTTTATGTGATTGCGGTAAAACCAAAATGAAAAATGAAGCAAAAAAAATCTGAAAGATTTTTGTGTGCTCAGAAATCCAAAGGATTTCTGACATGCCCTATGTGTGAAGAAGGAACTTTGACAGAAGGAAAGATTAGGGAGAATATGTTTGGGGTTTATTTAGGTGAATTTCCAGCAGAAATATGCAATAAGTGCGGAGAGTCTTTTACAGACGATAAAACTACAAATGCAATTCAAGAATCAGCAAAGAGAAAAGGAATCTGGGGATTGGGAAGAAAAACTAAAATCTCATTTTCCACCAGTGTATTTCATTGAAAGTTCAGGTGAGAATCCAATAAGATTAATTATTTGTATCTCGGCTTGACGTCGAGATACATGAAAGCGCCTCCAGCTTTTACTGGAGTAAATTAATAATGAGAACAAAAAATCCTTGATTTTTTGTGGTAGGATTTTTTCGATTAACCAAAACTGGAAATTCTCTTGCAGTAAGAATTCCGAAAGAGCTGGCAGAATTCCTGAACTTTACCGACGGAAAAGAAGCATATATCCATCCTGAAGAGAATAAGTTGGTTATTGAGATGATTAAATAAGGGTGTAGTAAATTTTCTAATTTAATACTTTCTGCTTTTTCATTTTTGAATTTGTAATCAATACTTATATTAAATCTCTATTCACGATTGCCAAAAAAGAGATTTAATGCTTTAAATATCAGAGGGATATATGTAACATCCCTATACTTTATAGTTGAGCCACTCATCCCACTTTTTTGGTAGACTTTTCCAGACCATGTTTCTCCTAAATTAGCTATTCTCCCATGCACATATATCGTCCCACCATCCATATCATCACCAGCTGTCCCTTTGATATCCCCTTCAACCCAAACATAAGATCTTGCCCTCATACTATTCCCTACACTACCATTAACATTTTTCTTAATTACAATTTTTCCATCTCTTTTTCTCTTGGACATATCATAATCATATCCAAATAACTCACCAACATTACCATATACATTTCCTTCAATAATGCATATCATATCTATAGACTGAAATCCAACATCTCCTTTGACATTACCCCCTATATAAATATCGGCTCCTGCACATTGATAGCCTCCGATATTCCCGACAACGTCTCCATTAATAATAATTTTTGCGCCAGAATAAGCATCTATGGCAACACTTGCTTCGACATTTCCTGTTACCCTAATTGTTCCGCCTTTTTGTCTATGCCCAATTCCATATCTCTGACCATCGCGTACAGTTGCCAATGAATTACCATCAATTATAGTTTCTCCTCCTTCTTTTCCTTCACCTATTCCAGCCATACTGCCAACACAATTACCTTTAATATATGTATTTCCGCCTTTTTGGTAATTATTTACATGGCAATAAACATCGCCATATATTTTTAAATCACCTGCTTTTTGTCCACAACCTATACCTTTATCAGAACCATCATACTCAGTGCCAGTATCACATTCTGCTGGTATATCGCAATGAATCTCAATCAATCCACCTTCCTGTTTTGCTGCAATGCTCCCATAATGACCTCTAGATGTATCAATAATACCCTTGAGAACGCCGTGACCACCTTTAACATAATTAAACCCATCTGCACAGACATTTCCTTCTATAATTAATTCACCGCTTGTCATATTGTCTCCGTAATTAGTCTGGGCATTACCTTTAACTCTAATTCTGCCTCCTTTGTTACCGTATCCAACATAATTACTTACATTACCTTCTATAATCAAGGTTCCTCTTGGTAAGAATAAGCCAATATATTCATCTAAAACCCATTCTCTTGGCTTAATAACAAAGGTATCGTCTTCTTTGATTATATTATTTATTAGTGCCGCCACAAAAATTTCTAAGTTATCACTGTTCCAGTCACCGAGATTTGGGCTATGGCAAAGTCCATGCACATCATCAAAATCATACGGCACAGTTAATTCTTCAAGAGTCGAAACTGCACTACTATACATCTCTTCAACAGAAGACCGTTTTCTATGCCAATTCTCAAAAGTCTCAAATAGAGCATCCTGAACATATCTTCTATGTTCTTCCTCACTGACATGCCTTCTCGGAGATTCTCCTCTTTCTAAGTTTTCTCTTATACTCTCATCATTGAATAAATCTTCTAGTCTCATTTTTACCCTTACTGAGGCCATGCAGCTAATGCTTGTTGAGCATAGTTTCTATCACGTTTAATTTCATCTTGATAAAAAAGAATATGCCCTTCTATATCTGAACACCTACTATCTCTTTCCTCTCTTGTATCTTTTAGTTTCTGATGTTGATTCAATGCTCTCCAAGCTGTCCATCCTAAGCCGCCTAATACAACTACTGGTGCTAGTGGCGTTATGCTGAGTATGCCGACTACACCAGCCGCAGCAGTGCCAGAAATGATAGTTGAATCCCTCTCATATTTTGCTGATTTTGCACCTTGATTTAAGGCTTCCCTTTCCTTCTGTAAAGCTCTAACTTGTCTTTGATATAAAGTGATATTATAGCTGCAAGCTATTTGGAGTAATTGAGGATGAAGAACTTCGTCATATCCATAACACCATTGAATAGGTTGATCACTCTTAATTTGTGGATATGTCCTATCAAGAAGATGATAACTTTCTTGTTTAAGAAATAAAGCTAAATCGTCCAACCCTGAAAAATCGTAATAATTTCTAAGATTTCGTCCTGGAGTTACATTTTTCCAGTATCCAACTGCTCCAATATCTCTTATTGTCCCACTTACCTTAACTGCTGCTTTATGCCACAAATATGGTCCAACGACTCCATCACATATACCACTTACCTGAAGTTCTCCGCTTTCCATCATAAAGGCAGTATTATCGCCTAAATCACCATTGACATGTACATTACCTCTTAATCTATATCCAAAGAAGTTTAGTTTAGGTCCTGTAAAATATAGTGTGAGTGGTTTATCAGAAACCATAATTGATTGGACTAAGGCAGTAGCAAAAAGCCCACGATTTGTTTGGCTTGCTCCATTAGGATCATGAGAACAGAAATTAGAAATATCTTTTTCATCAAATAATACCCCAATCTGACGAACGGCTTCTTCAGCACTTTCATACCTCTGTTTTAACACAGTAAATTCTGCAAATCCACTCCCAATTGGCTCTGGCTCTCTTGGAGTCTGGACTAAACTTCTATAGTCATCTGGTATTCTTGGATATGTAAGTCGACTTTGCCAATTTGTAAAAGTCTCAAATAGAGCATCCTGTACATATCTTCTATGTTCTTCTTCAGTAACTCTTTTTCTTC
>CAZXRI010000061.1:0-4906 GCA_964642765.1 uncultured Methanosarcinales archaeon
AAAGTGGCTGACTGGAAAAGCATTTCTAAAAGATATATCCAGATTTATAATATAACTATCAAATCGGCTTGACATACCTCATGATGTGGCCAATCTGAGAAGGTGTTAATTTTGATGCGACCCATTTCTTTACGTCTTTCATGCTGTCGAGCATTGAATAGTTCCTGCCTAACTTTATCTTATACATCATTTTCCACAATGGCGTCATATGTGGATAATAGACTGCACCGAAAAAAATCTTTTGGTACATCTTGATTTTCTCTCTTGAAATTGTCGGCTGGTCGAGCATTGTTTCATTTTCGTGATAAGAGCTGACTTTTCTGTCGCTAATCCAGCCGTTCTTTTTGCATAACTCATAAGATTCTGTGTTTGGATATGGATTGAATATTGTCGAGCTTATTCTATGCGGTTTAATCTTCCTGTTCAGGTTAATTGTGTCCCAAATCATTTCTTCTGTTTCAGTCGGCAAGCCAACCATGTTGAACGCGCTTGCTTCTATGCCATACTTGTGTGCGAGACTGAAAGCAAGCTCAATCTGCTCATTAGTCATCATCCTCTTCAGGACTTCGCGCCTTAGCTTTTCATTACCGCTTTCTATTCCTGCTTTTACTTCTATACATCCAGCGCGTTTTAGGTCAGCAAATACTGATTCGTTGACTGTTTCAACCCGAATATTGCATACAAAGGGCAGCTTGATTTCTTTTGAATAAGCATCTGCAAATTCTTTTACATGCTGGGGATTTAGTGTAAATGTGTCATCATCAAACATCAGCCTTTTTGGCTTATACTTCTCGACTGCCTGTTTTATCTCACTCATAACATTTTGGATTGAGCGATACCTTACAAATTTTCCTAGCCCTTTCAATTGCTTCATTAAGGTATGATTAATGCAGTAAGTGCATTCGTAAGGGCATCCCCTGCCTGTCATAAAGGTCATTTCGTCGGAAAAATCAATGTATGGCTCAAACATCTCCCTGTCTGGGAATGGCAATGAATCCAAATCCTGAAGCAATGGTCTGAGAGGATTTTTTATGATTTCTTCTTTGCCATCCTTCTGGAATTTAAACCAGAAATTTTTTACATCTTTGTAATCTTCTCCTTTCTGATACTTGTTGCAAAACTCGACAAATGCCTCTTCTGCTTCACCAACGCATATTCCTAAGATGCCTTTGGTCTGGATTGCACTGTCAGGAGAAACGATTGAATGCACGCCACCCAGAACAACAGGAAGCTTTGCTTTGGTAGAAAAAAAGTTAATTAGCTGCTGGGCAAGTAAGAACTGGTCGGATACTGCGTTTGCTGCAATTATGTCTGGCTTAAATTCGTCGAGCTTTTTATTTAGTTCTGCTTCATTATATTCCCAGCACATATACAAACTGGTTTTGTGCCCTGCTTTTTTTAGGGATGATGAAAGATAGCCAATTCCCTGTGAGAAATTAGGTGGGAAGATTTCAGGCGGCGTTGTTGGATATAAGAAAAGGACATTCATTTTAATGGTGAATTGTATTTCACATAGGATATATAAATATTTCTAAGGCATGCCGTATCATGAAAAGGTTTGTATTTTTTTGAATGAGATATTCTGCAAATCAGGATTTGCCTTACAGATTACCTTCATTAACCATCTCCTGCCTTCCAGCCATTACCCAAGAACTGACTTTAGCAGGGGATGAATTATTTGCTTCTTTGTTCTCGAGGTATTTTGAAACTGCTGTCGTGATTATGAGCATCTTCTCATCCTTTGTAGGAGATTTTTTTCTTTCTTTCTTTGGCTTGCCGAGCTTTTCGATTATGTTGTGGCTTTCTATGAAGTGCGTATCAAGGTTTCCTTCAATGAAATCTTCCTCGGTGAGTATCTGCTTGTGAAGGTCTATTGTGGTTTCTATCCCTTCTATTATGTATTCGTCAAGGGAACGCTTCATTCTGGCTATTGCCTCTTTCCTGTTTTTCCCATAGCACATTAATTTTGCGACCATTGAATCATAATCAGGAGAGACTTCCTGCCCCTGATGACAACTTGAGCATACTCTTATTCCTGGGCCTCCAGGTGGAAGATAATTGGTGATTTTACCGATAGAAGGAGAGAAGTTGTTTCTTGGGCTTTCTGCATTGATTCTGCATTCGATTGCATGTCCTAAGATTTTGATTTCGTCCTGCTTAAAGCCCATCCTTACTCCTGCGGCTATCTTTATCTGCTCTTTTACTAAATCCAAACCTGTTACCATCTCAGTTATTCCATGCTCGACCTGAATTCTGGTGTTCATTTCAATAAAAAAGAATTTCCCATTTTTATCGAGGAGGAATTCAATTGTGCCTGCGCCTTCATAGCCAACAAGAGATGCAATCTTTACTGCAATATCACCCATCTGCTTTCTCAGTTCAGGTGTTAGAACAATAGAAGGAGCTTCTTCAATCAGCTTTTGGTATTTTCTTTGGATTGAGCATTCTCTTTCCCCTAGATGAATCACATTGCCATATTTGTCTCCGAGAATCTGGAATTCAATGTGCCTTGGGCAAACAATGTATTTCTCGATATAAAGATTGCTGTCTGCAAATGCGTTCTGTGCCTCTTGTTGGGCTGATTCAAATGCTTTTGGAAGCTCTTCAGGAGCATTTACAATTCTTACTCCTTTTCCGCCTCCGCCAGCAGCTGCTTTGAGAATAACAGGATAGCCAAGCTTGTTTGCTATATCAAGTGCATCATTTGCATCTTTTAAGGCACGCTTTGTTCCGCCGATTATTGGGATTCCTGCATCGTGCATTACTTCTCGAGCTTTTACTTTATCTCCAAGAAGGCTTATTACTTTTGAAGATGGTCCGATAAATTTGATTTTGTTCTGCTCGCACATTTCAGCAAATTTTGGGTTTTCAGATAAGAAGCCATATCCTGGATGGATTGCATCTACTTTTGCTTTTTTTGCGATTTTGATTATCTTTTTTGGATCGAGATAATTTATTCCTGATTTTCCTATACCAAAAGCTTTTTCTGAGAATTTGACTGCAAGGGATTCTTTGTCTTGTGATGCATATATAATGTATGGCTTTATGCCCAATTCCCTACATGCTCTTACTATTCTGAGTGCTATTTCGCCTCTGTTTGCAATAAGGATACTCTTGAACTTTATTTTTTTGACTTCTGGTTTGTGATTTCCATTTTCAACTGATGCTGATGAGAATATGTCATTAAGGTGTTTCTCGTCAAGGTTTATCTTGTTGAGCAATTCTGTTTTGATTAGCTTTGTTATGGATTCTTTTTTTCTGGAGAGAAAGCTGCCTAGAACTGTTCTTTTTGCATTTGATACAGCCCTTATTACTGTGGATTTTATAAGGCTGAATACGGTTTTTGCTGATTTTGGCTTTTCTTTTTCCTTTAGGTTGGATTCCTCGACCATAATCCTGAGTTATTTTCCGGGTTTTTAAAGGTTTATGGCTATTTTGTGGGGAGAATATAGGTTGGATAATGATTGTTTTGATAGCTATTTTACTTTATGTATGTTGAAAAAATCAATAGAATCGATTATTTTATATTGTGATTGGCATATTATGTTATATTATAGATTATAATATGATAAAAGAAAAAATCAATGCCAAGAACGGGAAAGAGACTTTAGCTATTCCGTATATCGTTAAGAAAGAAGATGATGGGTTTATTGTTGAATGTATAGACCTTAATGTAGTTAGTCAGGGAGATACAATAGAAGAAGCAAGAAAAAATATAAGAGAAGCAATTATTCTCCATCTGAAAAGCGCTGAGGAATTGGGGATTTTATATAAGGAATATGAGAAATTAGGAATAATAAAAGAGAATCATAAAATCATTATGCCTAAGATTGAGTTGGAGCAGACAGACATTGAAGTTCTTCTTTATTAAATCTTGCCGAGGAAATCATCCCTTTCAATTTTGGCTTTTCTTAGGATTGCTAATAATGTTCCTACCCTGAGTTCTTTATGTTGTGGGATTGTAACTAATTCTTCTTCATTTAGCTTTTTTAATGTTACATGGCTTCCTCCAGACGATGAATCTGCCAGCCATAATATTTTGTAAGAATCTTTGTAACTTCAATTCCTGAGAGGTTTGGTGGAAGTTTCATTTTTGTAAAATCTCATTAAGAAATAGCTGGGATAGCTTTTACTATCATATAATACTCAATGAAATCTTCTTAAAAGACTTAGTCATCCCAAAAACTTTTTAATCCCCCTAAAAACCCTTTCTTTATGGACAAAACACTCTCAAGAGAAGAAATCAAGCAGATAATCCCTTACCAAGAGCCTTTCCTGTTTGTTGACAGGGTTACTTTACTCGAGAAGAACAGAATTGTTGCTGAAAAGGATATTTCCAAAGACGAGGAATATCTTAAAGGGCATTTTGTTGATTTTCCGATTATGCCAGGTGCATTGATAGTCGAGGGATTAGGGCAGACTGCAACCATCCTGATAAGGAAGAATATAGGAGAGAGTCATAAGAATTATGATATTCTCGCATATAAAATAAAGGATGCTGTTTTCAAAAGCCCGACTTTCCCAAGTGATATTATAAGGTACGAGATTGATTTAGTTATGCAGGATGAGAGGATTGCTATATGCAGAGGAAAGGTATTCACAAACAATGTTCTTTCTGCAGAGGGCATGATGATGCTTGCTATTGTCCTAAAAACTGATTTCCGAGGTAAATATGCAGAGAGGAAATAAGAGATACATCAAGGGAGTCGGGATGACTAAGTTCGGGATTGACGAAACACCGACGAATATATTGACTTATGAGGCTATTTCTGCTGCTTTGGATAATAGCGGATTAACTCCAAATGATATTGATGCTGTTGTTGTTTCGAATACTGATACAGTCTATACAGGAGAAAGGCAGAGGCATTTTAATTCATATATTGCTGATTTGATTAAGAGGAAGATT
>CAZXRI010000061.1:4916-7213 GCA_964642765.1 uncultured Methanosarcinales archaeon
CCTATAATCAGGACGCCTGCTGTTTGCGGAGGAGGAGGAGCTGCTTTGTGGAATGCCTGCAACTTCAATTATAATAATGTGCTTGTTGTTGGAGCCGATAAGGTTATGACATCTACATCTCAGGTTATAACCGACCAGATTCTCGAGGCAGCTGAGAGGGTTTTTGAGCAGGATGAAGGCTTGATTTTTCCTGCGCAAAATGCCTTGGTTGCACAACAGCACATGATGAAGTATGACACAACATCTGACGACCTTGCTTTGGTTGCTTACAAGAATCACCTTAATGGCTCTATGAATCCAAAGGCGAGGTTTTTCGGCAAGAAGGTTTCTCTCGAAGAAATAAGAAATTCTCCCATTGTTGCTTCTCCTTTGAGGCTTTATGACTGTTCAATATCTGTTAATGGTGCCGCTGCTGTTGTTATATCTAATGATAAAAGCGATATTGAGATAAGCGGCTCTGCACTTTCAGAGGATAATATCTCGACGTTTGAAAGAGAAGACATGACAACATGGAATGCTGTGAAAATTGCCTCTGAAAAAGCATATAAGCAGGCTGGGGTTTCTCCTCTGGATATTGACATTGCTGAGATTCATGATGCGTTTACTATCGTCGAGATTATCAGCTATGAGGACTTGGGATTTTGCGAGAAAGGCAAAGGTGCTGAGATGATTCGGAACAAGGAGACTTTTGTTGACGGAAAGATTCCTGTTAATGTTTCAGGCGGGTTAAAGGCGCGAGGTCATCCAATAAGCCCGACTGGATTGGCTCAGATTTATGAGATTACTAAACAGCTGAGGAAAGAGGCTGAAGACCAGCAGGTTTCAAATGCAAAAATAGGATTGGCACAGAATATAGGAGGAGCAGGAGGAACTGTTGCTGTGCATATATTGAAAAAAGTTTAATTTCAAAATGAAGGAGTCAAAATGAATCGCACAATCAGATGGGTATGCTGGAAATGCAATTATAAGTGGGTACAGCCAGTTGAGAAATGTGTTTATTGTAAGGGAAAGACTGAGAAAGAGATTGGAAGAAAGCTGAAGGTTATTGGATTTACTAATGTGAAGGTTCAGTCTGTTATGCATCCTATTGTGCCATATAATATTATTCTTCTCGAGGATGAGCATGGGAACAGGATGCCTAAGAAGACTTTGAAGGAGTATAAGATTGGAGATAGTTATGAAGTTGTTCCGTCAAAGGATGAGCATGCTGTTTCTATTACTAAGATTAAGTATGATTTTGATGAGGCTGTTGATGAGGCTCTCTGGCTAATTGGAGGAATTGATGTTGATAAGTCAAAGAGGATTTTGATTAAGCCGTCGATAATGGCGTCTTCTTATCCTTATTTGGGTGCTGTTACTAATCCTAAGGTTGTTTCTGGTTTGATAGATTATCTTGTTTTACGAGGAGCGGCTCCTGAAAATATTGTTGTTGCTGAGCAATGCCTCTATAATAAGATGGATGATGCTTTAGGGAAATCTGGATTTGGTGAACTTTGCAAGAAGAAAGGTGTCAGGTTTGTTGATATTCAGAAGTCAAATTTCGAGGAGATTCTGGTTGGGCAGATGAAGGTTAAGGTTTCTACTCTTGTGAAGGAGAATGATTTGATAATCAATGTTCCTGTGCTTAAGACTCATCTTATTTTTGGGATTGCCGGTGCATTGGAGAATATGTCGAGGTTTGTTTCTGTCGAGAATTTGATGCAGATTCAGGTTTTGGCGCAATCGAAGGCAATTGATATGAATGAGGCAATTGTGCAGCTTGGAAAGGCTCTGCCTAAGTATATTACTCTCGGAGATGGCTCTGTTGGGATGCAGGGGAATGGCCCTTTGAATGGAGAGCCTGCTTTCCTGAATTATTTGCTTGCTTCCCGTGATTGTGTTAGCCATGATGCTGTGTTTGCTGCTTTGGGTATGTTTGTGAGAAAGCCAAAATTCCTCGAGATAGCTGAGAAGGAAGGGCTTGGGATTGCACATATTGATAAGATTCCTGTTGTAGGGAATGAGCTGAATGCTGTTTCTAAGGAGATTAAGCCAGCGACTGGAAGTTTATTGATTAAGGGTATGTGAGATTGAGAGATAAGCAACAATTTTGTTTTTGCTTTGTTAAGTGAGACTTTTAAAATTTTAAAAAAATCCCTTACTTTAATTTTACTTAAAATCAATTGAAAAAAAGGTTAAAACTTTATGGTGAGATCAAAATCAAAACATTTATAAATCATTTAATAGTAACAACAAAAATATGCCTAAAAATTATGTCCAGTTAGAAGGGAATAACCTTGAAATTACTGTAGGTTTAT
>CAZXRI010000062.1:0-4542 GCA_964642765.1 uncultured Methanosarcinales archaeon
TGGCCATAAGTAACGTCATAAGGAATCCATCCATAATCAGGGATATAAACCTCAGCCCATCCATGAGCTCCCCATCTTTGAGGAAAAAGTTCTGACTCTGTATAAGCAATGCCTGAAACAAACCTTGCTGGAATCCCAAGCGACCTTGCCATTGCAATAAACAATGTAGCTATCTCGTCGCAAACGCCTTCCTTATTAGTTAATACCCATGATGCTTTCTGTGATACAGATTCTGTCAATGTGCTTAAATCATACTTCACGTTTGTCTTTGTCCATGACGCAAGCTTGTGCAATACAACAACCAAATCATCCTCTCCTGATGCAATCTCTGATGCTGTCCTGATAACATCCGCATCCTCAGAGTCAACTGTTTCAGAAGGCTCAATATAAGCCTTAACTTCAGCAGGGATTTTCTCGAGGGGAAACTTAACCTTTGATGTTATCTTATCAACTCTGTTAAATGTCTTCACATCAGATTCCACTTTATATTCAATATTAGATTGCGGCTCATCCCACCTGAACAAAACCCATTTCTCGTCTTCATTCGCAGGAGGTGATGTAGTCATAGACATAACCTTCTGGTTTTTATCGTCGAATGGAAAAAACGAGAGATTCAATGTAACATATTTCAGCGTGTGGTAATTAGCAGTCTGCTCTATTGTTGCTTTCGAGCTGATATTGAGATTAATCAAAAGCTGCTCACTGTCATAATAAGAACCATCAGCAAGAACAATAGGCAGACAAAGAACAACTACCAGAACACATAAAAACCGATTCATTCGATAAAAACGATATTCAGTATATAAAATTCTTTCTTATTACATCACAATATCATCATCGTCTAAGACTAAGTCATCACCATCATTTTTAGGAGGGATATTAGAATAAACCTTTTTATCTGCGGTAACAACCTCAATCTTTCCCATTCTTCCTGTTGTAATCTGCTTTTCGCCTTTAAACTCCTTTACATAACCATTGGTAATTTTGATTGTATCTCCTGCATTAACAGAATCAATCTGCTCATTCCATAGAGAAAGCTTAACTGTTCCAGAGGCATCCTTCAAAGTCGCAGTCACAACCTTTCCAGGCTGACCAAACTTATTAAATTCCCTGACATCGCCCTTCTCAACTATCTCAGCGACCAATTCAACATTTCCCTGATTAACCTGCAAGTCTTTTATTTCCATACAGCATAAAGGGTTTTGAAATCTATATAAACCTTTTGATGACACGGCGAAAGAAATATAAACATTCCACAAAAACATTCTCCCAATATGGGGCGGTAGCTCAGCCTGGGAGAGCACACGGCTGAAGACCGTGGTGTCGCCGGTTCAAATCCGGCTCGCCCCAGTTATATTGCAAGCGTAGTGAGCCTTGTGGATTTGTTACCTCGATGCCAATAATTTATTGAGTTTCTCGATAATTGATTCTGCTCGCTTTCCTGTCTACAACGTGTGGCTTTATGCCATCCCAATAGACGCAGCGAGTTTTCTCCTCAGAGTTCAATACTAGTAATTGATTAAACGATTTGATAAGTGGTTCTGCTCGTCATCCTTTTTGCATGCTGACGAGCACGTGCGGCTTTATGCCATCCCAATAGACGCAGCGAGTTTTCTCCTCAGAGTTCAACACCAGTAATTGATTAAACGATTTGATAAGTGGTTCTGCTCGTCATCCTTTTTGCATGCTGACGAGCACGTGCGGCTTTATGCCGCACCAAGGGATGCAGCGACTTATCGCTGCGTGGGAATCCGGCTCGCCCCACTTTATTCTTTATCTTGTTGCTATTTCTTCTGAATTAGACTCATATACTCGACGGCAAAATCTGAATCGCAAGAGAATTGAAGATTATCATTATAATCAGCGTAATCAAAACATAGAGTATAGTCCCTTTCAGAACATTCTTTCCAAGCTGATATTGCTCAGCAAGTTTATCTGCACCATTCTCGATGCCATTAGCGAGCACTGTCAGGATATAAATAATCTGCACAACATAAACACCGACGATAATCTGGAAATAATAAGTTGGAATCCCTATCTTAAAATCCATCCCCTGAACAAAAGCGAAAGCACCTCCTTCTCCTCCTCCCTGTGATGCAACAAGAACATTAAGCTTCCTGATAATTGCGCTAATCATGGATGTTATTCCGACGACAATCCCGGCTATTGCAGGAGTCAGGAACTTAATCTGCGTGCTAATTGAGGAAATAATATCAGCCATCAAATCCTTCAGCCTTTCATTAACCCTCTCGATTTCCTTGATATATTTTGAAACATTAATCAACGCAGCAGCAGCAGCAACAGGCCCTTTTCTGATAGACTCAGTAAGAACCTTCATGGAACTCTGGATAAGATTCGACGGAAAAAACAAGATTGCACCATGCAGAGGATCAAAAATTGCTTCCTTTAAGCCATATCCCAATCTTCTGATATTCATGCTCACCATAGAAAAAAAATCACCTGATGCACTTCCTTTCATTGTCATTGCAACCTTTTCAACAGCAAGCTCAGCAGGAACACCGTCGCTAAGTCTATTGCCAAGCTGAAAAAGCGCAGCAGCAAACTCCTGCTCAAGCTTCTTAGAACGCTCCCTTATTTCAATAAGATTTCCAGAACGCCACTTATAATAAAGCCCGACACTCAGCCCAAAACCAATAACAACAAACAAGCTAATAATCGCAGAAATCAAAGAAAATGGACCAATCTCTGCTCCTGTATCCTTATCCTTGGAATAATCAAGAAGGCAGAAAACCTGCTCGCATGGAGATGTCTGGTCAGAATCACCAAACCCAATATCAGGGAAGCCAATAGCATGAAGCAAAAGAGGAGAAAAACCGACAATAAGAAACACACAGGCAATCAAAATAGCAACAGCCTTTGGGCTAATCTTAATAGTTGAATCACCAAACCGCAGCAAAATATTCTTGTATTTCTTATACTCAGGATTTGACTCAGCAAAATCAGTCTCTCCATAACCAGTCGGCCTTGTAGAAAGAATATTTCTGCCGAGAGTATAAACAACAATAGGCAGAATAATGTTATACAAAATAGCAATATGATACCATCTAACCTCACCCATAAAACTCACAACAAGTGGCAGGATAACAAGCCCTAAAATAGGAAGAACAACTCCAAGCATGTTCAGCATTGTAATCGGAGACTTAAGATTGTGTGCATAATGCAGCATCCTGTCATAAGTTCCCTCGAGAATAACCTCCAATGCCTTATCCAAGGTCTGTACCCGACGAGATTCATCTCCCTCAAGCAAAGAAGACTCAATAAGATGGAACGCCTCAACAAACTCATCATTCCACTTTTTCCATGACTCAAGATAAACCTCGAGAGAATCCTTAACATTGGAAAACTTCTCTGTCTCAACATCCCACAATATTTTCTTCATGTCAAGGGATAAAGGAGGAGAAAGATGCTCGGCAGCAAATCCGATTGCATTCTCAAGATTAGATGTATGCCGCATATAAGTTACAACATAAAACACGCACAAAACCATCTGATTGCTCGTCTTAAGGCGCCATGTATTGGAAAAATAAATCGGCAATTCTCCGAGAGGTTTGATAAGGATAATTGCAAAGAACACGCTAAGCACAAGGATATACAGCGACGGGAAAATGGCAAAATAAAACAATGTGCCAAATATAATCATCACAATCGGTGCAATCAATGAAAAAGAAACAACACCTGTTGGAGTAACATTGAGGTGAGATGTCTCGATTGCTTCCTGCAAAATCGCTGCCTTTTTCGGCTCAGGCTTAACACTTAAAATCTTCTCGCACAAATTGCAGAACTGCTCATACAAAGAGAGCTTTTTCGGAAGAAACTCTTTCCTGAAATCCTGATAATTTTTCGTCGTAACTTTCTGAGGCTCATAATCAGGCTTTGCATCTAATTCTTTCTCTAAGCGATGCTTATATTTATCCAGCAAATCCTGATAATCCTCTTTTTTTACCTGTGCCATAATTCTTTATGCGATAATAAAACTTTATACAATATTGCCTTTTTTAATCTGCCTTTTAATCCACTCATCCCATTCAAAAAAAATCCTCTTGGGCTCAAGGCTTCCGACTTCATCCTTAACCTTATCTGCAATCCTATGATATTCGTCATTGGACTTGATAACAAACTCAGCCTCAATCATGTCAGGATTGTCTGACTTATTTGAATAATCAAGCAATGTTTCCTTTATCTTTGTCCTCAGCAAAATATTATCCCACACAGCATCCCAGTCGCCGGCCCATTCCTTGACATTTCCTGCGATTGCTTTTAGTATCTCGCTTTCACCATTAATTAATTCATTGCTCGGCTCAAGCTGGTCTGTTTTTGTTTCATATTTCATCAAGTCAACAAATCCATGCTCAAGCAAAGGATCCTGCTCCCAGAATTTTCTTACTTCTGTGATTTGAGTTACTCTCCTCCATCTATGTAATCCGTCTGCACTCCTTATTGGGTTGGCAACAACAATAATATCAGTTGCCTTGAATGATGTCCTCGGAACTTGCAAATCATTAACAACCCTGTCAAAAACAC
>CAZXRI010000062.1:4552-5058 GCA_964642765.1 uncultured Methanosarcinales archaeon
ATAAGGGCTGTCGCCATGGATTGTTCCTGCAACAACATTAGCAAGAGCGCCAACTCTCATTGCCTCATATAATGCACGAGCCTCAACACTTCTAACTTCTCCAACAAATAAGCAGGAATCCCCGAGACGAAGTGTAGTTCGTATACCCTCTTCGGCAGAAACCTCTGATGTCCCTCTTGTCATTGCGCTGGCTACTTTCATTGACTGAATGTTGTAGCCTAATTCACGGAGAGAGCCTGAAGGTAATTCGAGAGTGTCTTCAATCGTTATCATCCTGTATTTCCTCATGATTTCTGTTATCATTGCTCCAAGAAGAGAAGTTTTTCCTGCTGACCTTGTTCCTGCAACGAGAAATGTCCTCGAGCCATCAATAAGGAAACTCAGCATTCCAGCAGACAATGGATTAATCATTCTTGATTTCATGAATAACGGAAGCGTCCATGGCTTATCCCTGTGCCTTCTGAAAGCATATGCTAATCCTGTCGGGTTTAATGGAGGAGATATAA
>CAZXRI010000062.1:5070-6869 GCA_964642765.1 uncultured Methanosarcinales archaeon
CTGCCCCTGGAATCCTTAACTCTGTATCGAGGATTGGATTAGCTTCATCCAAAGGCCTGCCTGAAATCAGCTTTAATTTAGATGCCCATGACTCAGCCTCAGAGCCAGACGGTATAATGTTTGTTTTGCATTCATCAAACTCCTGATGCACAATGAAAATCGGGCTTCTTCCCACGGGGCTGTTTATTGTAATATCCTGAACCTTGCTATCCTGAAGTAGAACCTCTATCAATCCAAACCCGACGGTATATCTAACGAGGATATTTGTCAGTTTGTCAACATCCTTAGACTTCAGTTTTATATTGCTCTGTGATGCAAGTTCCTCAATAAGGTCTGCTCCAACATTAAAAAAAACCTGCCTCATCCTGTCTGGCTCGACAAATTCAGACTTCTGCGGTTTGTGCTCTGCCATAACTTTTCGAGCTGTATCGAGAATATCATACTCCTCCTCTGTAAGCTTGAACTCAGGTGGTGTTACGTGATAAAGATATTGGATTGTCTCAGGGCTTTCAAAAATAATCACATCAATATCATCACCGACAGTATAATTGTCAAGCTCCTCGCCGTCAATAGGATAAGAAGCCATCAGTTTTGTATACATGAAATCCGGCTTTGTAACGGGCTTGAAAATCCTCCTGTAAATCTCTCTGTCTCCCAGCTTATGCCCTGAGAGAAACTGCTTCATCATTGTAACAAGCTTTGTGTTTTCCATTAAGTCTGCAACATAGCCTATTACTGAGAGGAATTTCTGCTCGCATCTTGCATAAGCAGGCTCTACTATTGTTTCTGCCCGAATCTTTTCTCGTCTGAGAATTCTTTTCAGCTCAACATAAGCTCCCAATGGGTCGCTTCTCATCAGATTGGAAACTATTGTCCGCATCTCAGCATACCATGTCCCTGCATATCTTGCACAGGCAGGATCAGCAACAAGGTTGGAATAGCTTACAACATCCTTTCTCTTATCAAGCTGGTTGTAAATCCGTGCAATTTCTTGGAGCATTACAACCTGTGGATAATCATATTCGTAATTCCTCTTCTGGGAAAGAATTATTTTTGTTACATTCGGAACCTCGACGAGCATATCAACAACCTTGCTCATTGTTATAGAATCATCTTCAATTGACGGAATCCTGATATAGCCTTCACAGTTAACATTGAGTATAGTGTCTTCTCCGTCTTTTATCACGTCATATGTGAATACATCTTTTGGATTATCAAACAATGCCATTTTAATTTAGTCCAGCTATTTGTTATTTTTTTGCCTTTTCTTTTTCCTTCAGCATCTCAATTGCAATTTCAATCAAATGAGACTTGTTTCTGTATTTGGCAGTATCATCAAGCTGCTCATCAATCCATTTGATTAAATCCTTCTCTATGGTTGCAGATATGGTTTGCTTCATTTTCAGGTATAATGGTATTGGGCTAGTATCTTACAAAATATATTTTATTTATTTAATGCATAAAATATTAGTATATTTATTTTATAATATTCAAGTATATAAATATTTGGATGAGGTTAATTTCAATACCTAATAGAAAATCCTGTAAATTCTTCTCTTGCTTCAGAATAAGTAATCTCCAAATCAGTAACCAAAGCTCCTTCAGGTCCTTTTCTGCAGAAAGCAATCAAATTGCCTAATCTCTTCTCATCTCCCTGTGCAACAACCTCAACGTTCCCATCAGGAAGATTTCTGACATATCCTTTCAGCCCGAGTGAGATAGCTTGTTTGCAAGTGCTTTTTCTGAAGAATACTCCCTGTACCCTGCCTTTGACAATGATTTTTATGGTTTTCATTGAG
>CAZXRI010000063.1:0-6863 GCA_964642765.1 uncultured Methanosarcinales archaeon
AATGTGATGCTCCACCGACACCATTTGCTCCATCATAGGAGAATGTTTCGTTTACACCATCGACGTCATCTATTGCTGCTCCAATCCCAGCATAATAACTCGGTGTTGCGTCACCAGAACTTGGTGCAGTTTCAAATTCTGCAAGTTGGAGATAATCTCCTGTTTGAACAGACCAGTTCCAGCATAGAATACCGCCTGTTGACCAATCTACCGTTGAGAGATAAGTTGCATAAATCTCTCCTTCTGGGTTTGCAAGAGTCCAATCATATAAAGTATATCCTGAAGAATCATCTAAAGTAATAGTACCTGTGATGTTACCAACATAACCTTGCCATGATTGTGTAACGGTTTTACCTTGAACTACCAACCATGTCAAGTTTCCTGCAGAGGCATTTTTACCTACTGCAGATGTAGCAGTCCTTCTAGAACTATTACCAACAATAAGTGAGGTTGGTCCTTCTGGTGTTGTAACTGCAATTGAAATGCTTGCAACAACAACCAAAAAAATAACAGCAACTAGAATCAATCTATAATTCAATGCTAATTTCATTGGTAATCACCTTTTTTTCCGGAATACAATCCTAAACGACTTGACGACATCCTCAAAACACCTCTTTTATCTGATTTTTATCAACCAATTCCTCTTTGGTTAAGTGCGTATACGATTTAGTATATTCATACACTATATTTGTATATTACTATGGGTAATGAGGTATATAAACATAGTAGAAGAAAGGGATAGCAAAACAGATAGATAGTGGCAGATAGGGCAACACTATCAACAAGAGCATAAAGGCATACTAAAAATTGGATTCAAGAATTTCTTTTCTGCATTATTTCTGACTGCAATCTATTTTTTTCCTGAATAAGATTTTTCAATAAGGCAGTCTTAGATGAGATTTTACTCTCTATCTCCTGAAGATTTGTTTCTTTGACGAGGATTTCATCCTTGAGTTTTCTCCATTCCATCTCAATCTGCTGCATTGGAGTTAATGTTTCTATTATCTTTTTTTCAATCTGCGCAAGTGAATCTAGAAGCTTCTTTTCTTCCCATTGAAATCCCAGAGTTGCTATTACTTCAGATGATGCAGATGCAACAATTGTATCCTCGACAAACTTATTGGTTGATTTATCCAAAAATCTTGACATCAAATCAGTGAAAAACAAATGCTCCTCGGGATTGAGATTTGTTTCGGCTGTTTTTTCATCAACTATTTTCGGTGGTTCTTTTTGCTCTTTCATCTGTTGAACTGGTGAGGATGGCAATGATGGAGAAGGTTGCTTTTGTTGCGGCTCTGCAACATTTAACGGAGGCAATTCATCAGGAGCTAAAGAAACTTGTTGAGGATGTACCTGATTTTGTTGTGAAGGCTGCTGAACCTGAGCAGTTGCCATAACTGGTTTGCTTTCCACAACAGGTTGAGGATTCGGCTCTTTTTTTGCTTCTGGAAGAGGAGGCAATTCATCAGGAACAGCTTCTTTTGGTTCCTCTTTATTTTTTTTAAGTTTGTCTAAATTTAATATCGGCATAGCCACCAAACCCCCTCTAATAACGTAAAGTAACTATTATAAAAACCTATCTAATTTCTGCGTATATGGAAACTGAATAAATATCTGTCAGAGAATACCTGCGTAATTGTGCTGGAATCATAATCTCATAATCATACAATCCATATCTTCCGTAGATATGCTGGTTAACCTTCGTAATAAAAACTATGTCTTCCTTATCCGTTGTGTCATATTGACTATTTCCGCTTGCATCATCACTCGAATCCCACATTATACCTGTAAGAAAAGAACTTGAATTTGTGCTATTTGTAACAGAAACATTTTCAATCCGATAGCCAAAAGCAGTAAAATTTGCAATCTCCTTTGAGTTTCCACCTGATATAAAAGTCCTGTTTATGGAGTCTGAATGATTTGTTGAGCTTAAGAGGATATCTAATTCGGCGAAATCATCAGATGAAAACTTGCCGCTTAGATTTCTTCCCAGCGCTTTGAGACTATTGAAATTTATTGAGCTTTCGCTGTCAGCAACATAGATATTGCTCCGTGAGAAATTAGTTACAATCCAGTCTATAAGTGTTGAGCCGACAGAATCCTGCAATGTTAGTCTGCCAGTGATATTCCCGACGATAATATTTGAGATAGGAACAGTAAGGTTGTTGAATGCAAAGTTATTGTTCTCATTGCTTTCATTAATAGTGCCATTTGTATCCAGAGGAGGATCTACAACAACAAACACATTTGTAGTGCCTATCGGAGCCAGAAAAGTAACATTTGTATAATTATGGCTTCCAGCAGGAACATTGATTGTCCTGTTCCCCTCGATATAATTCCCGAGTGTATAATTACCTTTGAAAAAACTCACCTTCACATCATAAGCATCAAGGTTGCCTTGGTTTGACACATTTGCTGTAATGGTTATATTCTGATTTTCATATGCGGTTGAATTGCTAAAAATAATCCTTGATGCAGAAATAAATAAATCAGCCAAGCCTAATACAGTTATATTATAGGTAAATGATGTTGCTGATAAGCCAGTGTTTTCTATACATGTTACATTCCATAAATAATCACCTGGGTTTAGGTTGAATACAGTAAAATTTTGTGAAATGTCAGTTATTATAGTAGTATTTGTCTGGTTAACAGCGCTGTTTAATGTAAGGTTACAATGGGAAACAGCGTTTACACTCGAAACATTATATTTAAATGTAATATTTACGTCGGTTGTTCTGGTCGGATTAGACGGAGATTCAAGGTTTACCAGAATGTTTGACAATGCACCTTGAACTGTTAAATTAAATATATTCTTAAAGTTTAATCTTTCTAAGATTACTCTATCGCTGAGACATGAAACATTGATAGTCAGGTTTGTTGAACCTGCGCTTAAAGCAGTAAAGTTAAAGATTGTTAATGTTGTATTATATATAGCTATATTTCCAATAGAACGGCTCAGGTTTTCATTTGTCGATATATTTATGACTGAATTATTTGTGAAGCGGATTGTTGCATTGCAATCTACCGAGTCGTTTCCTAACATCGAAATATTTAATGTAATATTGAAAACAGCTCCTATGGAATAATTAGAGTTGTTTAATGGATATAGAATAGTTATGTTTGCTTCTGAGCTTCTGGATGTATTGATTGCAATGTTAAGTGTTGTTGTGCTTGGAGAGTTTGCCAATGCAGATGTATTTTCACCATAGTAAGTTGCGTTCCATGCCCTCACAATAACTGTTTCTCCGTCTTCACCATTAACCAAGCATGCATAGTTGTTGCCGTTTGGCCCGAATGTAGATGTTCTGCATAAATCATTTGTTGTAATTGAATATACTGTAACAGGAGTTCCTGCAGGAACATTCCCACTTCCAGAGCTGAATACTTTTCCTGCAACATTATGCAGAGAAGGGATTGAATATATCAGCAATGATAGAAACACCAGAGAGGCAATAGTAATCACGATAACTATTACTGGTTTTAGAGTAAGTCTGATTTTCATTTTTGGCTTGTTTGTGATTTTCTTTTTTTAATGCTGAAAATAATAATTATTACAACGAGGAAAAATTCAACGATAAGGTGGAATGAATTGCTTACCCTCGAGAAGAATTCCGTCTGTGATTTAATCAAGGTTACAAAATTAATCTCCTTGTCTCCTGTTAGCTTGAATGTCTCAGACCATCCATTAACTTCTATCTTTAGTTCATCTCCTATATCACCATATATCATTATAGTGTATGTTCCTGAAAATGGCCCTCCGCCTGTTTTACCTCTGACTGAAATCCCCTTGTTCAGGTTTGTGAACGTAAAGTCTGTCCCATAATCCACCTGCGTTTTACCGTCTGATTTGAATAAAGAGCCATAGATATGATAAGGCACAATCATTTTTCTCGAGTAGATTTCCTGATTTTTGTCTATCTTTGGCCTTTCTGATTCCTGTGTTTCTTCCTTGAATGTTATTGAAAAATAACTAAACCCGGGAGTAATGGATTCGTAATAGATGAATTTCTCGTCTTCATCAATAACAGAGGTTTCAAGATTTACCCATTCCTGCTTAACATATCTTGCAAGAACAACATCCTCTTTGGCTTTGCTGTATTTTGTTATCCATTCCTTATCAACCTTGAATTTGATTTTGACTGTGTCAATTATTTCATCCCCGATATTATCCTTCTCAATTTTCAGGTACTGGTAGATTTTCCCGTTTCCTGGAATCTCTTTTATTTCAGCAGGCCTTTCTGCAACCCGCGTTACTTCTATTCCTGCTTTCTCGACGTTTTCCTTAACAGAGATTACAAATTCTGTTATTCCGATTTCTTCCTCGGTTATTTTCAATGATGCAGGAAGGTCTTTGTTGATTTTCTCGATTGTTGCAAGCAGGTTTACATTCTGGAGAATCTTTTCAAGCTCTTCTTTTATTATGAAATGCCCTCCACCAGATCCTCCTCCCGAGCTTCTCTGAATTAAGGATACTTCAATTGAGAAGGATTGCAATGAAGCGGATTTTCCGTCTGAAACAATAGCCACAACAGGATTTGAGCCTTGCTGTTGTGCTGTTGGAATCCATTCTATTAATCCTGCTGATGTAATAGTCATTCCTTCTGGATATGTTGACAAGGAATATGTAAGGTTGTTATCATCTGTTGAGATGTTGTTCTGGTTGTCTATGTCTATTGCAGTTATTTGATATGTATAGAGCAGGCTTTCTTTTGCTGATGTTGATGGTGATGATGTTATATTCGGAGCATCATTAACAGGCTCTACATAGATTGTGAATGATTGATTGGCTGTAAGGTTTTCGTCGGAAACTGTAATGGTGATATTATTTTCTCCTGCATGAGAATTGTCTGGAAGCCATGAGATAAGTCCGTTGGATGAGTTTATTGCTATGCCTTCAGGACGGATTTGCAGGGAATAGTTTAGCTGGGAATTATCCTCGTCATAAGCATTCACATCATAAAAGTATTGCGTGTCTTCTGTTGCATTTGTTATTGGAACAGAGGTTATGTTTGGAGCATCGTTTGTGTTATAGACAATTATGCTGAATGACTGATAGTCTGTCAATTGTCCGTCGGAAACAGATACTATTACGCTGTTTTCTCCAATGCTATTGCTTGATGGAATCCATTGAATCAATCCATTTGTTGAGTTTATGCTCATTCCTTCTGGCTTGGCTGTCAGGTTGTAAATTAGGATATCATTATTTGGATCTGCTGCATTTACCTGATATGTGTAAAGGCTGTCTTCGTATGCAATCTCAGTCGGAGATGATGTGATATTCGGCGCGTTGTTAGTTACTGTAACATTTATTGTGAATGACTGTAATGCACTCAGCCTGCTGTCTGAAACATTTATTGTAACATTGTGGATACCTTCCTGAGAATATAATGGTGTCCAAGTAATAATTCCCGACGAGGAATTTATTTCCATGCCAGAAGGCTTTTGGATTAAAGAGTAAATTAACAAATCACCGTCTATGTCATTTGCGGCAGTATCATAAGAGTATTGCGTCAATGCAATTGCACTTGTTACAGGAGTTGATGTAATGTTTGGGGCATCATTAACATTAGCAGTATATATTGAGAATGATTGTAATGCTGAGGATTCTCCGTCGGATACTTGAAGGATTACATCATTGCTTCCAACCTGAGCATTTGAAGGTATCCATAAGATTTCTCCTGTTGTTGAATTTATGCTCATGCCAGAAGGATTTGTTGTGAGAGAATATGCCAATGAATTGTCGTCGTAATCTGCATCATTTAAATTGTCTATGTCAATTACGTCTGCATCATAATAGTATGCAATATCCTGTGTTGCGTTTGTTACAGGTGTTGATGTGATGTTTGGTGCATCATTAACAGGAGTAATATTTAGCGTGAATGATTGGTTTATTATTGCACCAAAGCTGTCATTTGCATAAAGCTTTATTGCATAGACTCCTATATGCGTATTAGTCGGTGTCCATGTGATTAATCCGTTTGATGGGTTTATGTTCATGCCATCTGGAGAGGCATTGAGCCAGTAAGTTATTGTATCAAGCTGGTCATATACATCAACATCATAGGTATAAAGTGAATCCTCTGCTGTTGTTAGAGATGGTGTTGATGTGATTACAGGAAAAACATTTGGTCTGGTTTCATTTAAAACAACATTGACATTATAAGTGCTTCCTATAAGGGTTGTTGTTCTCTTTCCCTGCGCAGTTAAATTCCATCCCCTGACAATTATAGTATCTCCGTCGTTGCCATTAACAATAGCTGCATATTTCCCGGGGTTTGAAGGCCCTCTTCCTGTTATGCCTTCTATGAAATAATTTGTATTTGTATCGTTTATGCTGAATGGAGTTCCTGAGCGAGTTTGTGTTTCTCCGTCGGATTCTACAATAAAGCCAACAACAATATGCGGAGAAGGCAGGGAATAAACTATATTTCCGAGGAGAGTTATGATTATTATGATGATTGCAAGCTGAATAATCTTCTCTGAATATTGCCAGATTTTGTTTATTTGGTTCGTTTGCTTTTTCATATTAAGGCTGATGATTCCATGTTGTAGATTGTGATGACTCAACCCAATATGCTCGTCCAGGCTCGAGAGTTGTAAAAGCAGCATCCTGCGGCGGAGGCCACCATCCATACCCTTCAAAATATTGATTAAGCTGGTAAGCATCTGATGTTGGATTAAACCTAAACGAGAACAGGATAGATTCAGACGGTGTTGTTGAAAGAGGATCTCCATAAGTTGCTGTCTCTCCTAATGTCGGTGTTCTTTGTGAATACCATCCAACAAGGTTATATCCTGTCGAGAGAGGAACATTTATACTTGCAGTTGGCACACTTCCAACATACGATATATTGCACGAATAA
>CAZXRI010000064.1:0-6681 GCA_964642765.1 uncultured Methanosarcinales archaeon
AGGAGGGGGAGGCAGGTTTAGAGGAGCTGGTGCATCAGGAAGCTTTGATGAGTCTAATAATAAAGCAACCGGCAAGGCAACGCAAAATATCCCTTCTAATTCAGATTCTTCAATAGGGTATACCTGTTCAAAGGATAAAGACAACGAAAAATTAACATGCACAGTTAAAAACTTTGAATTGCCTCAAGCAAAGGATGAGTTAGGAACAGATGGATGGAAGGGATGGATAGCAGAAGGCATAGGAGATCCAAAATATGTCTTATTTTATGAGCAGCTTCCTCAGGGTGTGGAGAAAAGCTGGGCAGTTGATAAATATAGACTATCGAATAAATGGCTTATTGCAAGCGGAGTTATGAATGCAATTCCTGGTGCATGGGCTGCGAGGCATTTTATTACAGGAGGATTGCCCAAGCATCTTCTTGCAGAGAGTATCAAGACAGCATCTGAAAAAATAGGAAAAGAAACAACAGAGCAGGCATTAAAGGAATCTGCTGAGAGAGGAGAAAAGGGTGTAAGTAAATGGATGTCAAGCAGGCAGGCGAAGAAAGCCGGAAAAAAAGCATCTAAGGAATTTGCGAATGATGTCAAAAAGGATTTGATGCCTAATTCAGTTGCACAGTTTCTCAAGAATCTTGGAGAGAATAATGCAAAGCTTTCTGCTGAAGAAATAGCAAGAAAAGAGCTTACTCGGGATTTTCTATTCAGGCATTTTGGCAGAGAGTCCCTAGATGATATTCCCTATGACGAAATTTCAGAGAGCTTCATAAAAAATATTGGAAAAAGGCTTACTAAAGAAGAGGCTGAAATAGAGGTAGATGGATTTTTCTCAACTAAGGTTGATGATGCAGGAAGCACGCTTGCTGAAAAGCTTTCAAAGAATATTTTGCCAGATGATATTTCTCAGGCAGGAGCAGTAATGCAGAGAAAGCATGCGGTTGAATTGGATTTTTTAAAGCTGAAATATTCAGTAGGCTCAACACCAGAGGATTTTGCAAAGGCAGATTGGTTTGTTGCTGAGACATCTGTCCTAAAAAAGAAGTTTGGATACCTTACTGAAGATGTGATTACTATCGGCTCCACAGGTGGTAATGTTATCAAGATAGATCCATACTTACCAGATAAAAGTATTACTAAGTATACACAGATTAAGTCTCTCGATGACATTGCAGATGAAAATCTTAAGGCAGAGTTAAGAAAAGAAACAGAGGAGTTGGCTGAAAAGCTTTCCAAAGATAGAGCAGAGGGCAAGATAGATGATACGCTCAGCATGATTGCTCGGGATAATATTGTGAATGTTGAAATGTCAAAGGTTAAAAGAAATCTTGTTACAGAGTCTCAGATTCTTTCTCGCTTAAGCCAAAGGCAGCTTAAAACTTTGATGTCATACAAGCAGATGTTCACAAGCTTTGTAGAGAATGCTCCTGATGGCACATTGAGAATAAACAGGGAATTCCTTAGCGATACTCTTGAAGAGGCAGCAAAAAATGCTTATCCAAAAAATCCACAATTGCAGGAAATGCTGCTGAAAAATTTTGATGAAGTGTCTCCTATGATTTTTAATTCCAGAGGAAGATTCATGGAAACTGTTGTTCTTGATAATGTTGGAGAGGATGCAGCTGAAGCTCTTGAGAAAGACTTTTTGGAAGCGTCTATGGAAACTGTAAAGCAGAGTGTAAACCTGAAAAATATAATGAAGGGAATCTGGATAAATGCGTTTGGCAAGGCTGAGGGTGAAACTGGCTGGGAGAAATTTATTAGCTGGGCAAGAAATCAGGTTCCTTATTCAAGAGAAGCTGCTGAGAGATTTGGAGGCGGCGGGATTTTAGGAGCTATCGGAAGAACAGGAGCAGGTTATGGTGTTGGATATGCTATTGGTGGGGAAGAAGGGGCTGAAGCAGGTGCATTGGCTGCATCAATGCCAGGTGTGACTGTTGGTAGTGTTAAGTGGCTTTTCCAGCACAGATATGCGACAACTGCCCTGATTTGGTGGCAAGCAAGCAAAATTGAGGCGATGAATGAGAAATATGAAGCACAAGGGATTAACACATTAGCTGTAAGCACGCCTTATGTTATAGATAATTCAAAACTTTTTCAATTGAATGATGTAACTAATGATTATTATATAGCCTTGATTCTCGACGATAAATGGTATCTTCCCGGGGATAACCCAGATATTGAAAGATTTTTTATGGCAAGCCCATGCAAGGCTGAACTGGTAATAACAAAAGCAGCATGTGCATGCGAGGTAATGACAGATGATGATGTTATGAAGATAACAACTAAAGGTTTAGGCGGAGAAATTCCATTGATAAAAGGCACTGCCCAGTCTGATGAATCCCTTAAGTCAGGCCCAGGAGATACATATATTAGATATCTGACAAAAGCAAACAGTGACTTGTCTCATGCTGTTAAAACATGCAATTACAATCCTTCTATTGACACTAATGATTTTTTCGACGAGATTTACCAAGGAATTGATAGGGTAAAATCAGGTGTTACTGGTATTTTTACTGATAATGATAATGTCGGGACTGTTACAGCACCATGCCTGAAAGTTAAGGCAAAGCTTGATGATGATTATAAGAAAACAAATGGTGCAAATTTCTGTTATCCAAGCAGTGATCCAACTGATGAGGTAGCAAGTGCAGCAGTCATGATTGGGTTTGGAATTGTGGACGCTGGCGTAACAGTTGCAGGGGCAGCATTGGCACCAGAGACTCTTGGATTATCATTGATTGCAGTTCCAATAGTTCATTTTACAACTGGTGTTTTATCGGATATTTCTTTAAGTGTGGTTGCACATAAATGGCCTGATAGAGGATAAGGATTGCAAAAAAGAGTTTACCTGAATATTATCGTAGTAATGTCAGGGTTACGATTTGCAACTTTCTCGTCTGTAACATCTCCTACTGAAATCCCGCCTGAGCGCATTGTAAAGTCTTCATCAAACCTTGTCTTGTCATCCTCAAATGAGTCAACATAAATGCCTTTGGATGCTTCTTCGTAACGGAAAATCCTGACATGCTCAAAATGTGCTCCATATCTGATATAGGTCTTTCCTATTATCTGCTTCCAATCTTCGTCGAGAAAAATATAAGCAATCGGCTTTCCATCCTTGATTTTCTCGATAACAAATCCTTCAACAATGCCGTCATTTGGCTTCATGTCATTGGTTATTTTGATTAAGGCATTGCCATTCTCGTCTGTAAATTCACCTGTAAAAAAATTCCCTTTATAGAATCCGCTGTATGTAAATGCAATTGTTACATCATTCTCTTTGTTTTCATACTGCAAGCCAAGCTCGTCAATCTCTCCTGCTCCTGCTGTTGCCTTCTCGATATTAATCTCCTTGACAGGGCCTTTTGTGTCAATCCATTTTTTCGGATTATCACTGTAGATTGGCTTGAATTTCAGCAAGTCCTTTGGAATAATAAGGTAAGTAAAGAGTGCGATACAAATCAGGAGCAATGCACAGAGGAAAATAACGTGCTGTTTTTGGTTCATGAACAATATCTTACTATTCAGAAATATAAATCTTTAGGTGTTTTAGTTGACAAAAATTTAAATACAACCATGCTCACAGAAGATATATGGCAAACAAAAAAGCAGTCGAGTTGGGATTAAATGCTGTTGTGATTGCTGCTCTTCTTGTTGGTGTGCTTATTGTTATTTATGTAATATTTACTGGATTTGTAGGAGACAGCACAAACGACATCAAAAAAATTAAGCAGGGTGCCATAGACGACGCAAAGGAAGGTGGCACTGAAAGTTGCGGTGGAATATTCAATCAGGATAGAAAATGTTATACATCAAAGCCAGCTGACACAGCAAAATATACTTTCGAGGAAGTTCCAGGTGAATTTGCTGACTGCAAGGAAAAAAAGTGTTATGAGAGAAAAGAGAAGAACTCTTGAACAGATTAACAAAATTTATTAACCTACATCCTAATTAATGTTCAATGCACAACAAAAAGGCATTTGATGTTTCGATAAAAGAGCTTATCTATTTAGTTCTTCTTGTGATAGCAGTAATTATCCTCTGGCCGAAAATTTCTTATATTGTCCATAACTGGATAAAAACTGCTCCTGAAGATGTTGAAAGGCAGTTTGATGCTCTGATTCCTGATATAGCTGCTGTCGAGAATGGCAAGTCTAAAATTGTTCCGTTTGCAGTAAACAAGGATGAGGAGATTTACAAGCTGGCAACTCACAAGGCATGCACAGAAAAGGAAAATCCTCAGGATAATAATTGCGGCAGAAAAGCAAAGCTGTGCTTAGTGCATGTAGAAGGCAAGCAAAATACATTGTGCAAGGAATATGAAGATGGAAACTTCGAAAAGAATTTTGAATATTATCCTAAAGGCACAACCATAACAATAAGCAAGAACAATGATGGACTTGTGGATTTTGTGACTTAACTGTTTATTATAGATTTATATTATATCTTTTATAAGGGGAGTTTTGTTGTGAAGCACAAGACATTTTTGCACATAAGGATTATAAATTATAGAGCATTATTCATATTTGGATATGATATTACTGACTATAAACAATGATTTATGGAAACCAAAGAATTAATCCAGAAGAAAATAGTATATTGGAAGAAGAAACTTATAGATTTATCTAAACGAAATAACCTTATCTCATATCGGTTTACAAAGTCTAAATCACTCAAAATAATTTCTCCAGAAATTTCAAAAATTATTGAATCTATCAATAACGAAACAAAAATTAGGTTTCTAAGGGAGAAAAAATCAGATAATAAAGAGACTTCTTTTCTTTGTTCGGAAGATGAAAAAACAGTTGAGAAAAAACTTTATACTTTATATTTTAAAAATAGGGAATATTTTCAAGAATTAGGAGTTAATACTTGTTTTATAAGTGTAGGAATCCTCAAGTACAAAGAAAATGACAAATCTGATATATTTTTGGAAGCCCCAATTTTCCTATATCCTGTTGAGATTAGCAGGTTTGATATAATCCGCAAAGATGAACATAGATTTGAGATAACTGCTTCATCTGATGAATTAAATTTTAATCCTGCTTTAAAAGAGATGCTTTTCTATGATTATAAAATTGACTTGAAGCAACCTAAAGAAGATGAAACAATTTTTGAATATTTAGAATACTTTAAAGGAGTAATATCTGGAATGACAAATTGGGAAATATCAATGGGTGTTTACCTTGACCTATTCCATTATCAAAAGTATGTCATGTATGAAGATATTACGCAAAATGAATCTTTAGTAATAAACAATCAACTTATAAAAGCATATGTAGGGGATAGAAGTGCATTACAGGATGATATCGCCGAGTTTCAGCGTGAGGAATTTGACGATGCCGATAGTGTGGATGCATTAGATGCCGATTCTTCACAAAAAAAAGCAATTGAACTTGCCAAAGCAGGAGTTACATTTGTAGTGCAAGGACCTCCCGGTACGGGAAAGAGCCAAACCATTGCAAACATAATTGCAGCCTTAATTGAACAAAAAAAAAGAATACTTTTTGTTAGCCAAAAGATGGTTGCATTAAATGTGGTACAAAATAATCTTAAAAAAGTAGGATTAGAAAGATATTGTCTTAACTTACACAAAGAGAATAAAGGAGGGAAGCGCGAAGTAATAAACCAATTAATGACAGAGTTGCTAAATTCTCCTAAAATTAATGATGATGTGAAAAGATTCGATTTTACAAACTATTTACATACTCAAAAAGAAATAAATGATTTCTATACTTTCTTATGCACAAAACATGAGCCTTGGAAATTATCCATCTATGGTATGAGAGGAGAATTAGCAAAATATTACAACATAGAAATACTTGACAAGAAATTAAATCGAACCCTAACATTGAATACAAAAGAATTTTCTATACTATTGGGCAAAATTGATAGACTTAATGACATACTTGGAAGAATTGAAAATCCTTTAGGTAGTCTCTATTTTGATTTTAAAAAAGAAAAGAATACTGCATTATCTAAAAATAATTTTAGCAAGATATTAGAAAATCTATCCAAAGATTATAAATCAATAGCAAGTATGATTAAGGAGTTAGATAAAGATACAAAAATTTCAATCTCTAAATTTGAAGAAATTAATATTATAGCAGATATTTTCAAAAAAATAAGGAATTCTAAATTTAAGAATATCCCAGAATGGTTGATTACAAACAAATTGGATGAACCTAAAAAACTCCTTAACGAACTTCACAAATTACTTGAAGAACAAAGAAATTTAAAAGAGCAGATATTAACCAAAGCAAACAAAGAATTTTTAGAAATAGATACCGGTAATACGGAAAAACTTTTCAAAAACACTTCCTTTTTAGGCAGATTTTTGAGCAGAGAATATAAAGACCAAAAGAAGAATCTTGATAAGTACACAAAAAATAGATTGAGGCATAATGATTGTATGATATTATTTGAAAGTAAGAATGAATATGAAAAAATTGGAAAAAGGATAAACAAATTTTTGGAATCAAATTCGAATCTCTGCAAAAATATCGATAATTGTCAAGATATATTAAAAATAACAGAGTTAAAAGATTCTGCTTTTTTTATCAGCGAATTATTTAAATTGACATCTGAATTATATCAGCATAATAATTATAAGATTGTTAAATTTATAATAAAGCAAAAAGAAACTGATTTTGATGTTTTGCATGATAATCTTTACAAGTCAAT
>CAZXRI010000065.1:0-3984 GCA_964642765.1 uncultured Methanosarcinales archaeon
TTGTATTTATTGCATGGCTTTTCGGATTCTTGATTTTAATTGCTGTTTTTCTTCCTCGATAAACTCCCAGATAAACCAATCCATGATGACCTTTTGCCAGAAATTTAATCTTTGAGATTCCATTGGATTCAATCTCTTTCAGAATTTCGGATTTGCTGATTTTGTACACAAACAAATCCTCAAAAAAGAAATGCTTTTTATCAAGAATCTCAGAGATGAAAAGGCTCTTCTGAATTAAATTATCAATATATTCCTTGTTTGTTCTAGACGAGAATAACAGGAGGATTATTCCGTCTTGGCTGAGAAATTCATTTGCTTCAGAAAGAAATCTCTCGATTACTTCATAACCCTTTTTTCCTCCTTCAAGCTGGATGTCAATATCCTTTGGGTTCTCTGCTGGAAGATAAGGTGGATTGAATATGATTGTATCGAATTGGCATGAAAAAAATTCTTTTGGCAACAATTTTTTTCTTTTGAAAATGTCAAACAAATCAGACTGGAAGAAATCTGCTTTTTTCGATTTGATTTTCTTCCTGCAATAATCAACTGCCTCCTTGTCAATGTCAATTCCAATTATTTTTTTGGAGAGCTTATTTTCCAATGCTGACAATACCTGAATTCCTCTTCCTGTTCCTACGTCGAGAATTACTCCTTTAGCATATTTTTTTACCTGTTCTGACAGCATAAAAGAGTCTTCCTGAGGAGAATATGGTTGAGGCATTTTTTATTTTAGTGATAAATCTAAAAGTATCGCTTTTCTTTTCTTTAGATAAAGTGATAAAGCCAAAATGGAAAGTATAGAAACACCTATAAAATAGTACCAATAAACTTCTTTAAACTTAATTGCTACAATCAATAGTCCTATAAATATAAAAGAATAACCCAACGAGATTATTATTGTTTCATTCTTTAACTGTTTTTTTTCTTTTTCATTCATCTTATATTTCTCCCAAATATATAACCAATAATACCTCCTACAATTCCACCTACTACCGAATAATTAGGACTAACCATATAGGAAGTAACCATTCCTATTAATAGACCTACTAATGTCCAACCAGCGATATCATTTCTTGCCATTTTCAAACCACTTACCAATATAGACTCCTAAAAGCAAAAATACCAATTGTAAGCCAAAATCCTTATCTATCCATTTAGCCGAAAACCCAGTTATAATAATTATAATTGTTGGGATTAATAGAATAATATTACATTCTTAAACCATTCTCCGAGTAACTTTTCAATATACGGATTTATTGGTTTAATTTCCTCTTTTATTTCTTCCACATTACTAAATTAGATGAGGTCATTTATATTATTTTCTAAACAAGAGAAAATAGATTCACTGCGTCCTATCATCAGTAAGCCTAACCTTTCTGTTAGCTGTCTTGCTTGGCCTGAGTTTTTCTGCTCCTTTACCCTTATGCAAAAGTCCTCTTGTCTTTTTACCTGCGCTTGTAAGCCCTCGATAAACTCTTCCCTTCTGGAAAGCAACTCCGCTCAGGTTTTTATCAGCAAGAATTACAGGATGAGCCCTGTCTACAAGAATTACCTCATACCAAAAATAAGTTCCATCATGGGCAACATAATAGCTGTTCAAGACTTCACAATTAACATGACGCTTTTGTGCACGCTGCTCTGCAATCCATTGATAGCTCATAGCCAAATCCTTTCTTCTTGATGCGTGCCGAGGCATTCTTCTTTTCCTGTATTTCTTGTTTAACCTTCCTCCTCTGTCAACACGCTGCCTGATAAGAATAATTCCCTGCTTTGCCTTATATCCAAGAGAACGCGCTCTGTCAAGCCTTGTTGGCCTCTCAATTCTAACGCTGGAAGGCTCTTGTCTCCATTGCACAAGCCTTTCCTGCCACAAAGGGCCGAGACTCTCCTTAGGGTTCTTCCACAACTCTCTTATTCTCTGATATAAAGCCATGATTAGATTTGGATTTAGAGGGGATTTATAAAGATTGCTAATATTTACCAATTAACCCAATCTCATCTTACATTAGTAGCAACTCACAGAAACATTTATTAACCAGAAACACGGCGAAATAAATATGCAATCACTTGTATTAAAGCCAAACATATTAAAATCCTATCTAATCAGCATAACAAAAGTCTTGGGAGCAGTTGCTGTAATAATTCTTCTTCTTGTTTTCTTCGACTGGTTTGTAGGATTTGAAACATTTGTGAGTGTATTGGACTTGCTTGGATTCAAGATAAACCCAAAAGAGATATTCGTATATTTCCTGTTTGCAATCGGCTCTATGGTTGTCTTGCTTCTGACTCTCAACTATATCATGCTCTCAAGTGTAAGGTATGAATTCCAGAACGACAGGCTGAAAATTGTAAGGACACAATTTCTGATTCTCCTGAAAAAAGAAGAGATAAAATACATCAATATAATGCAGGCGAATTTCAATGCATCCCTTGCAGACAATATCCTCAATTCAGGAACAATACAGCTGTCGCTTAGAGGAATGACAAGCCCGACAAAAAGCCTTGAGCTTATAGATAATGCAAATTATTTTGTGAACTATATCAACAGAATCCTCGATACATACAGGATAGTTGTCCAGAATGAAATAAACCAGAGGCTCAAAGTCAAGAGCTTGCTAAGAAAACAGCAGGCAATATACTCTCAATATCCGAGTGAAGGACAATATAATGGATGCAAGAAAGGATTATATCCTCGACAGATGGGTTTTCTTTGCGACAAACAGGAAGAAACGTCCGAGAGAATTTAAGAAGCCTGTTGATGTTTCACAAGGCGGAAACGGCACATGCTTTTTTTGCGTTGGTAATGAATCATTGACACCTCCTGAATTAGGCAGGGTAGAGGAAAAAGGCAATTGGTTATTAAGATGGTTTGACAACAAATTCCCTGCTGTTGAAATGGCTGGAAGCCCAAAGGTTAAATCAAGCGGATTTTTCACAAGCTCAAGCGCTTATGGAAAGCATCATGTTCTCGTCGAAACAAACAATCATGAAAAGCAGCTTTGGGATTTATCCCCTGTTCATATCGAGAAAGTCCTGAGAGCATACAAGCAGATTATATCATCCCTGAAAAAAGAGCCTTCCGCTAAATACGTGCTGGTATTCAAGAATCATGGGAGGGAAGGAGGCACATCTCTTGTTCATTCACATAGCCAGATTGTTTCCATGAACATAATCCCTCCGCTTCTTGACGAAGAATCAAAAGCATCAGCAAAATTCAGGAAATGTCCTTATTGTGACATCCTGAAAAAAGAGATGAAAAGCCAGAGAAAATGTTTTGAGAACAAATTTTTTGGAGCATTTACACCTTATGCTTCGAGATACAGCTTTGAGACTTGGATTTTCCCGAAATGGCATGTGAAAAGCATCCTTGATATCCCGGATGATAAGCTAATTTACCATGCTGAAATCCTGCATAAAGTCCTGCGGAGATTAAGGACATTGAATGTGTCGTTCAACTTTTTCCTGCACAACTCTCCCGACGGAAAAAATCTGCATTATCATCTTGAGATAACTCCCAGAGTTGGAATATGGGCAGGCTTTGAGATAGGCGGAAATGCGATAATCAATTCTATCCTGCCAGAGGATGCAGCAAAATTTTATAGGGGAAGATGATTCCTCTTGAAAATGGCAGACAAAAACCAGAAGATTGCAATTTATCCAGGCTCGTTTGATCCTGTTACTAACGGGCATCTTGATATACTTGAGAGAGCCTTGAAGATATTTGACAGGATAATTCTTGCTGTCGGCGATAATCCTGGCAAGAAGCCATTATTTACAGTCGGGGAAAGGCTCGGAATTCTCAGGGCAGTGTGCAAAGGCATGAAGAATGTTGAGATAGATTCATTCTCAGGCTTGATGATTGAATACGCAAAACAGAGAAATGCAGATGCAATAATCAGGGGATTGCGCGCAGTGTCTGATTTTGATTATGAATTCCAGCTTGCTCTCATGAACAGAAACCTCGACTGTGATATTGAGACAGTT
>CAZXRI010000065.1:3994-6681 GCA_964642765.1 uncultured Methanosarcinales archaeon
CTGAATTCAGGCATTGTCAAGGAAATTTCAAGGTATAATGGAAATGTTAAAGGGCTTGTGCCAAAGGAAGTTGACAGTTTTCTAATGAAGAAGTTTGGGAGATGAACATATTCAAATTGCTATTAGGGTTCCGTCTACAAAGTTGTTTCATCTCACCAAAAAGAAACATTTAAATATCTACACCAGTATAATCTTTAGTATACTATGGAGATTATCAAACAATTAAAAAAGCTAAGTTTAAATACTAAATATACGTTTAATTCAAATAGGGGATTTTATTTTGGCGGTGTATTATGAAATATCTTCAGATTGATGAGTCTAATAAAGATATCATATTAGAGCTTTTTAGTAAAGATGTAGATAAAGAAGGTTTTATAATTAATCGAAAAACGGGTATACGATTAGTTTGTCCATATTCAAAAATGAATATCGAAGTTAATGATTTCTCAATATTACCTGGTACTGCAACCTTTGTGAATAATCATGCTTATTGTTTTGCTGAACATATAGCATCTCATTTCTGACGCCTGCAATCTTACGCACTTGATATGTTGTCCATCCATCATTTTTACGTCGGAGTGTCTCGATAAGTTTACCTCGGGTGAGTTTCATACTACGAAGAAACTCACCGTAGGGAAATAATTTCGGGATAACAATACATTCCATTCTCCAAACCTTTATATAACCCCAAAAGCTGGCTTATACTGAAAATGGCTTCAGTCAAGGTTAAGATTGCACTGGTACAATCAAAAGCAGCGCATCGCAAGGATGCAAATATCAGGAATGCTCTCGATAAAATATCTCAGTCAGCAAAACAGGGAGCAAAAATAATATGCCTTCAGGAATTGTTCGTATCAAGATACTTCCCGCAGACAGAGGATATTGGTAATTTTAAATGTGCAGAAAGCATTTCAGGAGATACAATAAAGGCAGTTTCTATGGCAGCGAAAAAGCATAAGGTAACAATAATCTGCCCGATATTTGAAAAGCGCACAGCAGGGATTTATCATAATTCTGCTGTGATAATAAATTCCCGAGGTGAAATCATCTCGAAATACAGGAAGATGCACATTCCTGATGATCCGCGATTCTATGAAAAATATTATTTTACGCAAGGAGATTTAGGCTTTCAGGCAGTTGACACAGAGCATGGAAAAATATCTGTCTTAATCTGCTGGGACCAGTGGTTTCCTGAATCTGCAAGAATATGTGCATTGAAAGGAGCACAGATTATATTCTATCCGACTGCAATAGCATGGCACAAAGAAGAATCAGATGAAATAAACAAGGCTCAGCTGGAATCATGGCTCACAATCCAGCAAAGCCACGCAATTGCCAACGGTGTATTTATTGCTTCTGTAAACAGGGTTGGGAAAGAGGATGATTTGATATTCTGGGGGAATTCGTTTGTATGCGAGCCGACAGGAAATATTATTGCACAGGCATCACAAGACAAGGAAGAAATCCTCTATGCTGAATGTGATTTGGATATTATTGAATGGCAAAGAAAAGCATGGCCATTTCTCAGGGATAGAAGAATAGATGCCTATGATGGATTGCTTTCAAGGTATCTTGATAATGAGAACAAGGTTGTGAAAAAGAATGATAGCAGGAAAAGAAAAAACTCCAAGTGAGCTGGGCTTTTACATGCCTGCTGAATGGCACGTGCATAAAGCAACTTGGCTTGCATGGCCGCATAACGAATTGACATGGCCTGAAAGAATTGAAAAACTCGAGGAGAATTATATTGAAATAGTTAAAGCCCTGCATACAGGAGAGATTGTAAATGTTCTTGTTAATGATAAAAAGTCAGAGGATAAGGTAAAAGGGTTGCTTGGCAAGGCAGGAATTGATTTAGGCAATGTTATCATTCATAAAATCCAAACAGGGGATGCATGGATACGTGATTATGGGTCAAATTTCCTGATTAGCAGAAAGGATAAGAAAATAGTAATGAATGACTGGAATTTTAATGCATGGGGAAATAAATATGAACATTCTGAGCAAGATGACATTATCCCGTTGAAAATAAATAAAATCCTCAATCTGAAACTTTTTTCTCCGGGAATAATCCTCGAAGGCGGCTCAATAGATGTTAATGGAAATGGAAGCATTCTGACAACAAAGCAGTGCCTTCTTAATAAAAACCGAAATCCGCATCTTTCACAGGAGCAGATTGAGAGCTATCTGAAGAAATATCTCGGTGTTTCAAACATAATCTGGCTTAACAGAGGAATTGAAGGAGATGACACAGACGGGCATATCGACGATATTGCAAGGTTTGTAGACGAGAAAACAATTGTCTGTGCTTATGAGGAAAACAAATCAGATGATAATTTTTCTGCTCTTGATGAGAATTTCAAAATCCTTGAATCTGCAAAATCAGAGAATGGAAAGAGATTCAGCATTGTAAAGCTTCCAATGCCTGAGCCGGTTTATTCTGATGGAATGCGATTGCCGGCAAGCTATGTAAATTTTTATATCGGGAACAAGGCAGTTTTAGTCCCAACATTCAGCCAGAAAAATGATAAAATTGCTATGGATATTCTTCAGGGATTATTTCCTAGACTAAAAATCGTCGGAATCAATTGCTTGGACATGGTTTATGGGCATGGAGCAATACATTGTTTGACACAGCAGGAGCCGAGAATCTGATTGTATCTATACTCACTCGCATAAATAATTGA
>CAZXRI010000066.1:0-6643 GCA_964642765.1 uncultured Methanosarcinales archaeon
AAGGCAATTACAGCGATAACAATAAAAGCAGACCTCACTAATCCCGACGAAGTAAAAAGATTATTCGCCGAAACACATAAACAATTTGGCAGGATTGACTTTCTCATAAACAACGTCGGAAACTTTATTTTCAAGGACATTTCCAAGATAGAATATCCAGAATGGAAGCATATCCTCGATACAACGCTTAACTCGACTTTTCTTTGCTGTAAGGAATGCCTGCATTATATGAGAAAGCAGAAATTCGGCAGGATAATAAACATAGGAGATTCTGAGGCAGACAAGATTCATGCAAGTAAAATGATGCTTCCTTACAAAATTGGAAAAACAGGTGTGCTTATGCTTACTAAATCGCTTGCTGTTTCAGAGGCTAAGAACAATATTACTGTTAACATAGTCTCTCCTGGGATTATGCCAAATAGTGTTGTTAAGCCATCTCTGAACAAAATCCCTCTCGGAAGATATGCTGAGTTTGAGGATGTTGTGAATGCCGTTTTATTTTTGCTGGGAGAGAAAGCTAATTATATTACTGGTGAGAATTTGAATGTAGCTAGTGGATGGGGATTGCAGAATGGAACAATATAAACAAAATAATGTTACAATTAGTTATGCACATCCTTCGCCAAATGCAAGAATTATCGGTTACTTGATAAGAAGCGAGTATCCTATAAAGTACGCTGAAGGTTCAAGAGAACAACAATGGGTGAGGGATTATAATGCACTTGTCGGAACAATCAGGGATATTTCCAAACAGATTAAATCTGCTCAAATCTTTTTTGAGGGTAAGATTACAAAAAATCAGATAAAAGAACTTACTGATATTATAAGAGGTGATTGAAATGTTAAATGGCAAAAGAGCAATTATTTTAGTCGAGAGAGAATTCCGTGATGAAGAGGTTTTCTATCCTTTTTACCGTCTTAAGGAAGAAGGTGTTGATGTTAAGGTTGCAGGAGCAGGAGAGAAGTCTTATATCGGAAAATTCGGGCTGAGCATAAACACCGATGGAAACATTAAGGATTTTAAGGCAGATGATTTTGATGCTGTGATTATTCCAGGTGGATGGGCTCCTGATTTTATGAGGAGAACGCCTGAGTTTGCAAAGTTTATCAGGGATATGAATGTGCAGGGAAAGATTATTGCTTCTATCTGCCATGGAGGCTGGATGCTTTGCTCTGCTGATATTGTCCGAGGAAAAACATTGACGAGCTATTCTTCTATTAAGGATGATTTGGTTCATTCAGGCGCAAAGTTTGTTGATAAGGCAGTTGTTGTTGACGGTAATCTTATTACGTCGAGAAAGCCTGATGATTTGCCTGATTTTTGCAGGGAGATTATCCGTTTGCTAGGGTAATCTTTTTCAGAAAGCTTTAATAATCTCCTTAAAGTGCCTATTTCCAGATGGGCTCATAGCTCAACCTGGTTCTAGAGCGTCCGGCTCTTAACCGGAAGGTTGCGGGTTCAAAAGCAACCGCAAAATCGGTTGACGCTTTGGTATGGCTAAAGCCATACTTGCTCCGTAGCTGTAACATTTATTCGGAGCCTCAACAATTATCGAGAGAGATAATAAATTACTAGTGTCGAGAAAAAAGCATACCTGAAAGTCCCGTTGGGCCCATCTTTATTTTGACAATTCAGTCTTTACTTTACAACACCAACATCCTCAATCAAATGCCCAAGCTTTTCCTTTTTTGCTTTCAGATAATCCTTGTTTGCCTCATTCGGTTTTGTGGTGATAGGAACCCTCTCGACAATCTTCAGCCCATATTTCTCCAATCCGATAATTTTCTTCGGGTTATTTGTAAGAAGCCTCATTGTTGTCAATCCTAAATCAGCAAGAATCTGTGCACCGACAGTATACTCCCGCTGGTCTGCTTTAAATCCCAGCCTGATATTTGCCTCGACAGTATCAATCCCTTTTTCCTGGAGAGCATAGGCTTTCAGCTTGTTAACAAGCCCAATTCCCCTGCCTTCCTGCCTAAGATAAAGAAGGACGCCTCCCTGCTTTCCGATAATCTCGAGTGACTTTTCAAGCTGCTCGCCGCAATCACATCTCAGGCTGCGGAAAACATCCCCTGTTAAACATTCAGAATGAACCCTGACAAGAACATCTTTCTTTCCTTTCACATTCCCCTTAACAAAAGCAATATGCTGGTTTCCTTCATAATCCTCATAAGCATAAGCTTTAAACTCGCCTGATGCCGTCGGAATATTTGCAGATGAACAGCTTTTAATAAAACTACCCATAAAACACTGAAAGATAAAGCCGAATATAAATCTTACTGGCAAAATATCTCTCTCATCTATGATAATGGTTATTTATTGAAATGTAAAATCCTAATTATTCGGCAACGCAGGTGGAGCATTTTTCCCCGGGATGTCGCCTATCTTTTTTAGGAAAGTGCAGTCCTCACTTACCTTTATAGCCATCCCCATACCAGAATAATCATCCCTGCCACTGGTTAATTTCTCCACTAATTCCTCTCTTGAATTCTCAATTAAATTAATCCAGTTTTGATTTTCATCATCCCAGCCGTAAATTCTCAAAATATTACATTCTCCAATTGTAATATCACCAAATGCGGCATATGACGGGAAAGATATAATATTCCATCCTGACTTTAATTTAGCTCCAAAAAATCCTATTTGATACACATCAGTAGTTTTACTTTCTCCTGTATTTTCGTTTATGGTAGTTGAAGTGCCAGTGTTTTTAATATCATAGAACCTACCTGGCCAATAAGTGTATATAACTTTAACAGGCTTAGTATAATAATGCCAGTCTGCAGAAATGGCAGTGTATGCAAAATAATCATTCATAAACTCTTCAGAATTCCATCCCTCCTGAATATCCTTATCTGGAAGATTATAAATCTCCTCCTCAGGGCAATAAAGTGGATTAATATTTGGAAATCTTGTGCACTTAATATATTTCTTAGTAAACGGGGAGAATGTATACTTATAGGAATCTGCGTAATAAATATTTTTAAAATAATCTGCATAATCCTCAGGTTCGTATCCTCCGTCACTAATCGTCGCTAATGAGGACAAAGCAGGCAATAAATACCATCCGGCACGCTTGATATCATAAGTAACATAATATCCAGTCTTTGTAACGCCATAGTTTTCAGCTACTTCATTGACATAAGTTGTAGTTGAAAATGTATATGCACTTGAAATTACTGCACTAACTAATAATATTAATGCAGCAGATAAAATTATTCTTTCTATTTTATTTTCCATTTTATTAGTCCTCCGGAATTGCTGGAGGCATTAGTATGCTTTTTTCATCCCCAGCATTAGTTATTTCTGTATCTTCTTGTTTAATTTGTATATTTTGTTGGTCATTAATATAATTGCTTTTTACTTCCTGTAATATCTGGGACGAATCTTCTGGAATTTCTGGTGGCATCGGAGAATCATCATTTGATTCATCATCTTTGCCAATATTGTTATTATCTGTTGGGATAATCTCTACTTGTTTTGGATTATTATTTATGTTTCCTGAATTTTGAGAGATAGCTTTAGATGGCTGATAATTTTCAGAGTACATACAGCCACTTATCAATGCAATACCTAATAGGGATAATAATAGATGTATTTGAGTATTTTTCTTCATCGTGGAGTTAGGCTTCGTTATTAGGTTATAAATTTTTGTTTTCTCTATGCTTTAAAACCACACATTTTAAATAACTCGCTGTATCAACATAGAAAAACAGGTGTACCGTCTAAAAAATGCCGACCAAAGACTATTACAAGATTTTAGGAGTAGAGAAAGGAGCATCAAAGGATGAGATAAAGTCAGCTTACAAAAAATTAGCAAAGCAATTCCATCCTGACTTAAACAAGTCGCCTGACTCAACAGAGAAATTCAAGGAAATAAACGAAGCCGCAAGTGTTTTGGCAGATGACACAAAACGGCAGCAGTATGATAAATATGGGACAGCAGGAGAGCAATTCTCAGGAAGCGATTTCAGGGATTTCAACGCAGGAGACTTTGGATTTAATTTCGATGATATATTCGAGAGCTTTTTCGGAGGAGGATATTCAGGAGGAAGCTCAAGAAGAAGAGGCAGGAGCAGAGGAGCTGATTTGAGGTATGATATTGAAATTACTCTCGAGGATTGTGCATTCGGAGCAAAAAAAGAAATTGAAATAGCGCGGCTTGAAAAATGCCATGAATGCAAAGGCTCTGGAGCTGAATCTGATTCTGACATAATAACATGCCCTGATTGCGAAGGAGCTGGCTCTGTAAGAAGAACACAAAAAACACCATTTGGATTATTCTCGACAACAACAGCATGCAGGAAATGTTCTGGCTCTGGCAAAAGTATCGAGAAGGAATGCAGGAATTGCGATGGCACAGGTGTTGTAAGAAAAACAAGAAAAATAGAGATAAAAATCCCTGAAGGTGCAGAGCATGGCACAAACCTCAGGATAAGGGGAGAAGGGAATTTTAATTCTGACGAGCCAGGGGATTTGTATGTTGTTCTTCACCAGAAAGAGCATGATGTTTTCGAGAGGCATGAAAACGATATTTACATCAAGATTCCAGTCTCATTCGCAACTGCTGCTCTCGGTGGTGAGATAGAAGTCCCGACATTAAAAGGAAAAGCAACCCTTAAAATCCCGTCGGGAACGCAATCCAATACAATATTCAGGATGCGCGAGAAAGGAATTCCTTATTTGCACAACGATGGAATCGGCTCTGAGAATGTTGAAGTTGTTATTGATGTTCCTGAAAAGATTTCCAAGAAACAGAAAGAATTGCTTGAGGAATTCGAGAAGGAAAACAAGAAGAAGGGGTTTTGGAAGAAGTGAAATTCACTTCAAAAAATTCTCCCTTATTGTCTGAGCCATTAATTTATCTCCTATCTTTTCGTAAATCATAGCGGCTGTTTCAAAATCACCGAGAAGCATTATGTCCTCTGCATATTTTTTCATGATGCCTTGGTATTTTTTTGTATCGAGAAATTCAAGAAGTTCCATGAACTCCCTTACCTTGCCAATCCTGAGATAGTTGTTTGCCACTATTTCCATTATTTCTTTCCTATCCTGCTCAGGGAACATTGACAGGTTAAAATTCTTGACACCTTTCTGGGTTATCAGCCGTGCTATTGCTTCTTTGTCCACAATGGTAGAATAACTTTGGAGAATAAATATTTTGCGGGTATGGCATATACCCCTTCACAAATCATTATCCCAGTGTAGAAAAGTTTATATATCTGATGGAATACCAAATGCAACTATTGGCGATTAGTAAAATATCTTTCAAGGAGGTTGGAACATGGGATTCTTCTCAAAAGTAAAAGAAAAGTTTTCAGGAGGAAGTTCTCCAAATGTCGAGGAAGCTGGAGAGGATTATGTTCAGGTTGATTCTGAAAATGCTGCTGATTCTAAGCAGAAAATTCTGGTCAGGCCGTTTATTATAGAGGATTTTGAGCAGGTGAAACCTATAATTGATACTTTAAGGGAAGGCAGCACTATTGCACTTATTAATATTAAGCCTCTCAGGGATAAGGATATTATTGAGCTTAAGAGGGCAATCAGCAAAATTAAGAAGACATGCGATGCTATCGAGGGTGATATTGCTGGTTTTGGTGAGGATTGGATTGCAGCAACTCCTTCTTTTGCAAGAATCTTCAGGGGTCCTAAAAAGGATGATGGAGCAGATTCTGAGGAAACGCAGGAAGAGACGCAGGTTACTGAATACGGGAATACCGGAGATGAATTGCGATAATAAGGTAATTATGCATTAAATTAAAATGGCACTAAGTCAATTACGTTCAACACAAAAGCCGTCAGGCGGTAAATATAGGAAAGCAAGAAAGAAAAGGTTGTTTGAGCTTGGAAGGCAGCCATCTTTTACAAAGCTCGGCGGAAAAAGGATTGTTACAATAAGGGCGCGTTCAGCTAACCTGAAATTCCGCCTGTTAAGTTCTGATATTGCTAATATTTTTAATCCTAAAGAGAAGAAGTATGTTCAGGCAAAGATTAAGACAATAACCGGTAATCCTGCAAATAGGCATTTCGTGAGAAGAAATATCATGACTAAGGGTGCTATTATTGATACTGAAATCGGAAAGGCAAGGATTACTTCTCGTCCAGGACAGGATGGGACTGTGAATGCTGTTTTGATTGCCTAAAATTCTTAACATAGTAAATTTAATTAACTCACTGCTTTTTCTAAGATGTTATGCCGCAGTTGGATAATCTGGTATTCCGGCGGTCTCGAAGAACCGCAAAATCGGTTCACGCTTTTGACGAGCATAAAGCTCGTCGTGCTCCCTCGTTAGAAATCTTGATTGGGAGCAAAAACATACTCACTTCGTTCGTAGCATTCAACAACAATTTATTACAATAAAATTGATCTTGTTGTCGAATACATTATCGAGGAGTCTGCATAAAGGTGGTCGAGATAATAAAAAAAGCGAACAAATTTATTTGAATTTGTTGAGCTAACCGCTGCCTAACGGCTTGCAGGTTCAAATCCTGCCTGCGGCGTTTTTTAGTTATTGGGGTTGAGCGAAGCGAATGCCCCTTAAAGTGCGAGCTGATTTTACAGCTCGTGGGAATCCTGCCTGCGGCGTTTTTTAGTTGTTATTAGAGAACTCCTTATGATTAAGCATATTACAACTTCACTTT
>CAZXRI010000067.1:0-6638 GCA_964642765.1 uncultured Methanosarcinales archaeon
ATTGCCAACCAGACTGTTTTTGTAGGCGGAAAAGATATTACCTATGTATGTAAGTCTTCTGAATGCGCTGGCATTGAAAGGTGTGATGCTGTCAGTAATAATCAGTATGCATGCAGGTTCAGGTTTGCCATTACAATGACTCAGGAGGCTGCTGAGAGGCATGCAGATATTACAAGGGATTTACAGGTGGTTCCTGCTGAAGATGGTGAGTCTTATCTTAGTGAGCCTCTTATATTATATCTCGACGACAAGTCTGTTGACCAATTAAGGATTCACTCAGGATTAAGGGGTCAAGCTTCAACACAAATCAGCATATCTGGAAGCGGCGTTGGTCCGACTGAGCAGGATGCTGTCTTGAATACTGTTGAAAATATGAAACGGTTGCAGACAGTCTTGACAACAGGCTCCCTTCCTGTAAAGCTGAATGTGATAAAAATAGATAATGTTTCTGCATCCTTAGGAAAGGAATTTATCAGCAATGCATTGTTTATTGGGATGCTTGCTATTATTGCTGTTATAATTGTTATTTTCTTCTCGTATAGAAAGCCAAAAGTTGTCCTGCCTATTGTGATAACAATTGTTTCTGAGTTAATAATTATCCTCGGAGTTGCATCCCTTATTGGCTGGAATATTGATTTGGCTGCAATTGCCGGGATAATAATAGCAATCGGAACTGGTGTTGACCATCAAATTGTTATTACAGATGAAACATTGAAAGGCTCTGGGAGAATTTACAACTGGAAAGAGCGTTTCAAGAATGCTTTCTTTATTATCATGGGAACATTTTTTTGTGTTTTTGTTGCCATGATTCCTTTGTTATTTGCAGGAGCTGGATTGCTGAAAGGGTTTGCATTGACAACAATCATTGGTGTTTCTCTCGGAGTATTTATCACAAGGCCGGCATACGCAGCGATTATTGAGGTTTTGCTGGGAGATTGAATTATGCTCTCAAATCTAAAATCTGATTTAAATTCATACGGCAATCCAGAAAAAGCCAAAATACTCTCGAGATTCTTTAAGACAGGAAAAGGGCAGTACGGTGAGGGAGATGTTTTTCTCGGTGTGAAAGTTCCTGAGCAGAGAGAGGTTGCGAAGAAATACAAACTTCTTCCTTTGGATGGAATTCAGGAATTATTAAGCTCAGAGATTCATGAGCATAGGCTTACTGCATTGCTGATTCTCGTCGAGAAATTCAAAAAAGCAGATGAAAAAGAGAAACAAGAGATTGTAAATTTCTATCTTCAAAACACTTCAAGAATAAACAACTGGGATTTGGTTGATTTGTCAGCAGACAAGATTTTAGGAGAGTTTCTTTTTCGAAGAGATGAAAATGATAAATCTGTTCTTTACAAGTTTGCAAAATCTGATAATCTTTGGGAAAGGAGAATCTCGATTATTGCAACTTTTGCATTTATTAAGAAGGGAATGTATGATGATACGTTAAAGATAACTGAGATTCTTCTCTATGATAAGCATGACTTAATCCAGAAAGCTGTCGGCTGGATGCTCAGAGAAATGGGAAAGAGGAATCCAAATGTCGAGGAGGAATTCCTGAAGAGATATTATAAGAAAATGCCGAGAACAATGCTGAGGTATGCGATTGAGAGGTTTGATGCTGAACGAAAGATGTTTTATATGGGATGAATGGTTTGCGAGTTCTGTCAGGAATTAAGTTCATTAATTTGCTTTATACATTAAATTTTCCTGCTTATCAAAAATGTATGCAGGCTTGTCGTTGTCAGGTATCTTATAATTTGCGGCTTCTCCTTTAGATTGGTGGAGAGAATATTTTTTTGAGTCAATCAAAATAATTTTTTCAATATTATCCTCCTGAATCTTAAACTTCCATAAATTGTAAGTTTTTGTCTTTGGATCCCAGCAGAAAAATATTGGAATGGTTTCCTTTCCTGTTATTCTCTTCACATGCATATATGGAAAATATAATTGCCTTTTATTGATGCGAGAAATTATTTTTGCCTTCGCTTCAACAACAACTGCAAAATCATTACCTTCAAAACCTGCGTCTATTTCTATTCCAGGGTTTTCAATTTTTAGACTATGACCATCTATTTCCAAATTGAAGTCTTTTGATCTTTGCTTTCCCATTATGCTAAAATAAAAGGGGTTATTTGTTTTGAGAAAATCTTTCAAAATTCCTGAGTTAACCATATTTAGAAGATATTGTTGCTCTCCCATTCCTGCATTTGAACTGAGTAAATCAAAGACAGTTCGAGACTTAAAGTAAATTACATTGGAAGTTATAGGCTGTAAAGTAAGAAACCCCTCACATTTAACAAGCCACCAGCTTTTTGTTGTATTCGGAAATAGCATTATTTGATTCTCTCTCAGTGGCTCGGGCATAGTATCCTCAGAATCAAAATAAAGTAGCAACCTTATCTCTTTATCTTTTATAACCGATTTTAGATCATTAGTTGTTACAAGCACAACACCTTTTTTATAATCAAAAAATCGTTGCAATATCTGTTCCCAATGATTATTTCTTTCTTCTTTGGTATAAACCATTAAATTTTATGATAGAAAATACAGATTATAACGATATGTTACCATTTATCGTAACTTAGCTATTTATAATGTAACTTGCTACAAAGTAGTATGAAGCTTGACTTTGAGTTAGCTTTGGAAAAAATAGATGAATTATCAAAAACTTTTCTTATACTCTCTAATCTAAAGAGATTAAGATTAGTGTTATTGCTAAATAAAATTGAGCCATCTTCTTCGGCAGAGATTCACCGATTAGCAAAAAAAGAAAGAATCTATGATAACAGAGAAACAACATATAGGGCACTTGAAGAGCTTGTGAAAACTAAGCTTGTTTCTAAAGTTTATGAAGAGCAAAAGAAAGAGTTAATTTATTCTGTAAAACGAAAAAATGAAAACAATTCATAAAATCATAATTGGAGATTGTATAACGGAATTGTCTAAAATTCCATCAGAATCCATCGACCTAATCTTCGCAGATCCTCCTTACAATATGTCCAAAAAGAAAGGTTTGGGCTGGAAATACAGCAAGCATGTTACTATGCAGGAAGAATGGGATATATTCACAAAAGACGAATATTTTGAGTTTAATAAAAAATGGATAAGCGAGTGCATAAGGAGTTTAAAGCATGGCGGCAGTTTATGGATCTGTGGCTCATTCCATAATATTTACCAAGTTGGATTTATTTTACAGCATATAGAGGAGATTAAGATTAACAACAGCATTGTATGGTTTAAGCCAAACGCACAGCCAAATATCACTTGCAGGATGTTTACCGAGAGCACAGAACACTTAATTTGGGCATCAAAAAACGGAAATGGGAAAAAGTGGACTTTTAATTATGCAGATACAAAAAATTTAATTGAAGATTCGTTAAACCCTAAAGGAAAACAAACGAGAAATGTCTGGAGTATTCCTCTAACTCCAAAAAAAGAAAAATTTGCTGGAGTGCATCCTACACAGAAACCTGAGGAGCTTTTACGAAGAATTATATTAGCATGTACAAAAGAAGGCGATATTGTATTAGACCCTTTTATAGGTTCAGGAACGACATCAGTTGTTGCAAAAGAACTTGGCAGAAATTCTATTGGTATAGAAAAGGAAGAAAAGTATCTCAATATTATTAAAAAAAGATTGAATCCACCACAAAAGACAATTCGTGACAATGAAACACAGATAGAGTATCTATCTTCCTGAACTTTCCCCAAGCAAAACCAAAATCTTATTAAATTCCCGTCGTGTTCTTCCAGTTATGTCAGCTAATTACAATCCTTTACAGGCAGAAAAGGAAATTTTGGAATTTTGGAAATTTGACAGAATTTACGAGAAGGCAAAGCAGAAAAACAAAGACAAGCAAAAATTCTATTTCCTAGATGGACCACCTTACACAAGCGGAAGAATCCATATTGGTCAAGCATGGAACAAATCCCTCAAAGATACAGTTCTTCGATATAAGAGAATGAATGGTTTTGATGTTTTTGACAGGGCTGGCTATGATATGCACGGATTGCCGACAGAGCATAAGGCAGAGGAAGAATTAAAGCTGAAAAACAAGGACGAGATTCCTGCTTTTGGTGTTGAAAAGTTCGTCGAGAAATGCAGGGAAATTTGCATAAGGAACATGCAGTTTATGAATACTGATTTTTCCCGTTTGGGTATCTGGATGGATTTTGAAAACGCTTATCAATCAATTACGCATGAATTTATTGACGCAGAATGGTGGCTAATAAAAAAAGCACATGAAAACAAGCGTCTTTATCTCGGAAAAAAAACAATGCACTGGTGCGCTCATTGCGGAACATCATTGGCAAAGCATGAACTGGATTATGAAACAAGAAAAGATGATTCCATCTACATCAAATTTCCCGTCGAAAATAAGGAGAATATTGAGAAGAAAGAAAAGGAATTCTTAATTGTCTGGACAACAACACCATGGACATTGGCATTTAACCTAGGGGTTATGGTCAATCCTGAATTAGAATATGTCAGAGCAAAGGTCGAGGATGAGATTTGGATAGTCGCAAAACAACTTGCAAATGTTTTTATCAGTGCTGTTGCAGAGAAAAAATTCGAGATTATCGAGGAGTTTTCAGGAGAAAAATTAAAGGGATTGAAATACACTCACCCTTGGAAAGATGAGATTAAGCCATTCAATGAAATCACGTCTGAAAAAATCCACACAGTTGTTCTCTCGTCAGAATATGTAACAACAAGTGCAGGCTCAGGATTAGTCCACATGGCTCCTGGCTGCGGCCCTGAGGATTATGAAGTTGGTCATAGAGAAGGATTGCCTCCATTCAATAATCTCGACGAGCTTGGAAGATTTCCTGTAAGCATGGGAAAATTTTCAGGATTCATAGCAAAAAGGGATGATGGAAAATTCGTTGAGGCACTTGGGAAATATCTGATAGCAAAAGTCCCAATTGAGCATGAATATCCAAATTGCTGGAGATGTCATAAGCCGGTTGTTTTCAGGACAACAGAGCAGTGGTTTTTCAAAGTCGAGGATTTGAAAGACGAGATGCGAAATCTGAATAAGCAAGTTTTCTGGCAACCAAACTGGGCAGGCTCAAACTGGTTTGATTCATGGATTGATAATCTCAGGGATAATGGAATTACAAGGCAGAGATATTGGGGTGTTCCTCTTCCAGTTTGGGTATGCAAAAAATGTGAAAATTACGTCGTGATAGGCTCACAGCACGAATTAAAACAGCTCTCAGGTCAAGTGCCAAAAGATTACCATAAGCCATGGATTGATGAAATAACCCTGCCATGTGTCTGCGGAGAAAAGATGAACAGAGTTCAGGATGTTCTCGACGTATGGATAGACTCAGGAATCACATCATGGTCAGCATTAAACTATCCGCAGAAAAAAGATTTGTTTGAAAAGCTATTCCCGGCAGACTTTATTCTCGAGGGAAAAGACCAAATTCGAGGATGGTTTAACATGTTGTTAATTGCCTCAATGGTCAGCATGAAAAAACATCCTTACAAAGCTGTTTACATGCATGGATTTGTTCAGGATTCCCAAGGAAGAAAAATGTCAAAGTCTCTCGGAAATGTTATCTCGCCTTATGAGATTATAGATGTTTATGGTGCAGACACATTAAGATATTACATGATATCAGGAGCAAACCCAGGCATTGACATAAATTACAACATGGAAGACATGAAAGTCAAGAACAAGAATCTTGTTGTGCTTTGGAATCTGCATAATTATCTGCTGGACTTAATAGCAAACCATAACATTGACATCCACACATTACTCAAGGAAAAAATAATGCCAGATGTAGAGGAGCAATACATCCTGTCAAAACTCCATTCAACAATAAGAAAAGCCACGAAATTAATGGAAGAATACCGGCTAAATGAAGTCCCGCTAATCATTGAGGAGCTTTTCCTTGAATTAAGCAGGACATACATCCAGTTTGTAAGGGAGAAGATTGACGAAGGAGATGCAAAACTTGTCGTCTATACCATCTACAAGGTTCTCTTTGAGACACTAAAAATCTTCAGCATAATTGCTCCGTTTATCACAGAAAGCATTTACCAAAACCTGAGAAATAAGCTGAAACTCAAGGAAGAAAGCATTCATTTATCTGACTGGCCTAAATACGATGAGGGACTAATAAACAAAAACCTCGAGGAGCAGTTCACGGTTGTCAAGGGAGTTATCCAGTCAATCCTATTTGCAAGAGACAAAATAGCTCTCGGTGTAAGATGGCCATTAAAGGAAGTTGTAATTACGACAAAAGATAATTCTATCGAGCAAGCTGTCTCTGAATTGCAGGAAATAATAAAGGCATACACAAATATCAAGGAAGTAAAAGTAATGGCAAATCTTCCAGACGCAAAAATTAATATCAGGGCAGATTTCAACCAGATTGGTCCTGACTTTAAAGAGCTTGCCCCGAAAATAATTGCAAGGCTCACTATTGAAAGCCCGCAAAGCATTCTTTCACACATAGAAAAAGAAGAGAAATTTGCCATGGATATTGACGGAAATAAGGTAAATATCGTCAAGGAGCATTTGATTGTAACAAAAGAAATTCCTGAGAGGTATGCAGAATCTGAATTTAAAGGAGGCTTTGTTTACATCAATAAAATTTTAACAGAAGAGCTTGAGGCAGAAGGTTTC
>CAZXRI010000068.1:0-6599 GCA_964642765.1 uncultured Methanosarcinales archaeon
ATTCTTTTGGTACGACTATCTGACCTTTTGAGGACATTTTTATTATTTCGTTCATTGTGATAGTAAGTAAGTATTGCTTACTTATAGATGTTACCTTTTACTTATAGAAATAGCTATCCAAGCATCACAATAGCCAAAATCAAGACGACGATTGCGTTGACTGATAAACCAAATCTGCTTTTTTATATGATGTCAAAAGCTCGCATACAACTCGCTTTTGAGCACATTTGTATTCCGCATTATTGGATTAATCTTTTTTAATGGAGGAATAAAATGTTTCATTATGGACACCTCTGTTTTTTATAGATGAATTGAAATAAATAATACTATCTCCCGCAGAGCTCCTATAAACATCTTTTTATTTTCCCACAACGCAAAAATACAGAAAACCTTAAATACTTCAGCATCATTAGATATAATTAACAGTAATTAGAGATGATAAGTGTGAAATTAATAATAACTGCTCACGCAAAACAACAAATGCTTTTAAGAGGGATTGATGAAGAGCAGATAAAAACCACAATAAAAAGAGGCGCAAAAATAAAACAAACAGATGGACTTAAAGCAATCTACTCATATATTGGAGTATGTTACAAAATAAGAGAAGATAAATACATAATCAAAACTGTTATAGTAGAATAAGGTGAAAAAATGCTAGAAAAATGTTATATCTGTGAAAAAGGAAACTTATCTCATAAAGAAATAGAATATAATTTATATGGAGTCCATTTAGGCAAATTTCCTGCGGAAGTTTGTGATAAATGTAACGAAACATTCTTTAATGAGGAAACTTCAAAAGAGATGACAGAATTAGCAAAAAAGAAAGGATTATGGGATCTCCAAACAAAAACTAAAATAGGCATGTCAGGAACAACATTAGATATAAGGCTTCCTAAAAGAATAATTGATTTTTTAGAACTCAAGAAAGGAAAGAAAATTGAAATATTACCAGAAGGAAAAAATAAACTTATTGTGAGTATTATGAACTAAGACGACGATTGCGTTGACGAATAAACTCAAATCTGTTGTTTTCTACAATTTTGCTTAATTCTTCTCTCGTCGAAGCAAACTTACCAATCCCCAAACCAGTATACAAAATAGTAACATTTATATACCTGCAATCCTGATAATAGCCACAGGGGGTATAGAATGTCATCAGAACTATTGTATCAGATAGGTATAGTAACCATATTCTCAGCTGTAATAGGTCTGGTGATAAAGATATTCAAACAGCCCTTGCTGTTGGCATTCATAATAGCTGGCTTTATCATAGGGCCGCAATACCTTAATTTTATCAGCGACAACGAGACAATTGTAACAATCTCTGAATTAGGAATAACATTCATGCTGTTCATCGTCGGGCTGGACTTCAACATAAAGAACATCAAAGAAACCTCCAAGGCAGTTCTTGTCTCAGGAATTGCACACCTTGTATTCATCTTCGGCGCAGGATTTCTAATATTCAAACTACTCGGATTTGAGAGCATAGAATCAGCTTATATCGGATTAATCTTATCACTAAGTAGCACACTGCTTGTTGTAAAGCTTCTCTCAGATAATAATGAAGTCGGAACAATTCATGGCAGGATAACAATAGGAATCCTCGTGTTTCAGGATATTATTGCAATCCTTGCACTATCCCTTCTCGCAGAAACAATTGAGTTTGATTTCGTTTCTATCGGCACAGCGCTTGCAGGAGGAATGATACTGATAGGCACAGCGTTTCTCGTCGGAAAATTGCTCCTTAAGCCGTTGTTTGATTACGCAGCAAAATATCCTGAGCTATTATTCATATTCAGCATAGCTGTTGTTTTTGCATTCTCATTCTTTGCAAAATCATTAGGGCTCTCAATAGCAATCGGTGCTTTCATAGCTGGAATCATAATTGCCAACATGCCTTATTCATATGAGCTTATCGGAAAAATCAAGCCGTTATCAAATTTCTTCAATGCATTATTTTTCGTCGGATTAGGCATGCAGATAATCCCAAGCATTGGCAATATGGTAGTTCCTCTCCTTATTATGCTCGGAATATGCCTTATACTAAAGCCAATAGTAATCATGTTTGCTAATGTCTTTTCCGGATATGACGCAAAAACATCATTTATATCAGCTTTCCATCTGGGGCAGGTAAGTGAATTCTCACTAATACTTGCTGCCCAGGGATTGCTGGTTAACCACTTCTCAAAAGAAATGTTCTCCCTGACCATAATTGTAACTGTCCTCTCAATGATAATCTCCTCTTATGCCGTAAAATACAGGGAGCATGTTTATCACATATTCCAGAGGCCATTAAAGTTCTGCGAGAGGAAAGTAAAAAAGAATGAGGATGAAAATGCAGATGGCTATCTAAGGGCTGAGATTATAATCAATGGATACAAGAACCTTGATACAGAGCTGCTGGACAATTTCAGGAATCACAAGAAGAATTTTATTGTCGTTGATAATGACCCTGTTGTAATTAACAACCTGAAATCAAACTCAGTCAATTGCTTGTTTGGTGATTTAGGAGAGCCTGAGATTATCGAGAAGGTTTCATTGCATACAGCAGAGATTATTATATCTACAGTTTCTGACATAAACACAAACTATTTCCTTATCCAGAAAGTAAGAGAAGTAAACAAGAAGGCAGTTGTCATAGTTACTGCTAACAGCGTCAAGGATTCTGTTTCATTATATAAGATAGGAGCAGATTATGTTATTCTCCCCAGCCTTATTACAGAGAAATATGTGGCTGTCTTGTTTGAGGACTTCTCAAAAGATTTGAACAGCATAATTACCAAGAAGCTTAACCATCTCGAGGAGCTAAAGAAAAAGCAGATTGAGATGAATTCAGTTTATCAGGATATGATTAAGATTACAGAGATTGACGATATTATGAAGAGATTCAGCAAGAAAACCCAGTCTAATGAAGAGGTAGCAGAAACTAAGGAAGATAAGCAAATCAAAGATACCATTACCAAAGACGTCAAAGAGATAGGCAATCAAGAAATCGTTTCAGAGCCAAAGCCGGAAATTCCAGTTATTGAAGTCCAGATTGGTAATCAGGCAGAGAAGAAGAATTAAATCTGACCTGCTGGAGATATTAAATATTCTCTTTAGGTGTTATCAAGCAGGCTTCTTTTTTTGAGTCTCACAAATATATGGCCGTTTCGCTTCTCGACCTGCTTGTGGATAACATATTCTTTTTCGTATTTGATTATATCAATGATTAGTTTGTTATCAAGCTGACTGTTAATTGTAATCTTTACCACCCCATAAACCTTGTATCTATTTATGTGCCATGGGTTTAAAAGAGTTTGTGTTTTTCGTATATGGAAAAGTATACTGATTTAATCAATACTGATATTAGATATGCTAAAACAAGGAAAAGCGTCAGCTCTATTATCTGGAATTTCAGGAAGATTGGAAACAGGCTTGAACTTCCGAACATGATGAATATTCCGACGGTGATTAGTGCAGCGATTAAATGCAGCCCGAGAAAGCCTTCCATGTGGATTTCCTTTTTTATTCTCTTATATAGGAATATTATCAGGAATATGTTGAGGACAAGCCCCCAGAATGTTGATGCAACTCCTCTTATTATGGCAAGAAAAAATATTAGGATTATTGCAATAATTTCAGCTATCATAATGGCAAGGTAGCATGAAATTGGATTTAAATGTTTCAATTTGTAAACAGGATTAACAGAAAGCTTTAAATTTTCTAATGAATTTTATTATGGGATGCAAAAAATAAAAACGCTCCGGGATATAAACCTTAAAGGCAAGAAAGTTCTTATAAGGGTTGATTTTAACGTCGAGATAAAGGATGACATGATTATTGATCCTGAAAGGATTATCTCTACTTTTCCAACTGTTAATTATGTTCTTGACAAAGGCGGAAAGCCAATCTTAATGTCTCATCTTAGCAGGCCTAATGGCTATGACCCAACAATGAGCTTGATGCTCGTCGGGAGTTTCCTTGAGAAAAGGCTCCTGCGAAAAGTCTTGTTTGCTCCTGAGTGTGTTGGTGAAAGAGCAGAGGGTATTGTAAGGGGTATGAAGGATGGTGAAATTGCGCTTCTTGAGAATCTTAGGTTTTTTGCAGAGGAAGAAAATAATGAGCCTAAGTTTGTGGAGCAGCTTGCAAATCTTTGTGAGGTTTATATTGATGATGCATTTGGAACAGCACACAGGAAACATGCCTCAACTTATGGCGTTCCGCTAAAATGCAAGGAGCAGGGAAAAGAAGTTGGAATCGGTTTTCTGATGGACAAGGAATTAAATCTCTGGAAGCCAATGCTTGAGGACGGTAATAATGGGATTCTCGTGGTTGGAGGTGGAAAGCTCAAGGAGAAAATCAGTGCTGTCAAGGAGCTTTCAAAGAGATTCAGGAAGGTTGTTATTGGCGGTGTTGTTGCTAATGTTTTTATGGCAGCAAAAGGAATTGACATTAAGAAGTCAAAGGTTGTCGAGAAGAATGATGATACTGATTATGTTGCAAAGGCAAGGGATATTCTGAAGAATGTCAATAATATTGTTTTTCCTGAAAGGATTGTCATAGCAAAGCTTTCAGACGGGAAATTTACTGATAGGCAGGATTTGGTTTTTGGTCAGGGTTTTTCAGATGAGTTTATTATCGTTGATTGTGTCCCTTCCGAGGAGACTATAAGCGAGATTAAGTCTGCTGATTGTGTTGTCTGGTTTGGTCCAATGGGAATTTACGAGAAGGGATTTGCAGATGGGACAAAGGCAATTGCAAAAGCAATCAACAAGAACAAGAGTGGGCATAATATAATCGGCGGTGGAGATTTGCTTACTGCTGCAACAGGCATAAGGGCAGAGATTTCAACAGGAGGAGGAGCATCTATCACATTATTGAGAGACAGGACGCTGCCTGCTTTGAATGTTCTTGAATAATCATTGACATCACAATGATTTATTTTCTCATTTCTTTCATTTGCTTTTGACAGCATTATTAATCTCAGCATAAACCATCTTTAGAGGAATGTTTTTCTCTCGAGCTATCTTTACACATTCTTCATATTCTGGCTGGACATTAACAATTTTATCTCCTATCTTCCCGAGCTTGACTTTTACATTTCCGTATTTGGTTTTTATAATTTTAAACTCCCTTTCAATGCAGATTCTCTTTGCCTGTGAAATTCTGACGCCAAGGGAAGTTGTTTCTTCGAGGATTATTTTTGCAAGCAAATCTGTTTTTTCAGTCGGAGAAATTACCTTAAGCAAAATCCCTGGGCGGTTTTTCTTCATCTGGATATTCTGAAGGAAAACGTCCAATGCCTTGTTAGCGAAAAGCTTTCCCATTATATAATCATAAAATTGCGGATTCATGTCATCAATATTTGCCTCGATTATGTCAACTAAAACTTCCTCTGATTCTGCTTTCTCCCCGATAATCGCCCTGAGAATGTTTGGGATTTCAAGCTGTGAGCTTCCTGAGCCGTATCCTATCGAGGAGATTTTCATCTTAGGCATGGTTCCGAAGGATTTTGATAAGCATGATATTATTGCTGCGCCTGTCGGTGTTACAAGCTCATGCATTATATTCTTCTGGTAAGTTGGGATTCCTTTGAGCAGCTCAAGTGTTGCAGGAGCTGGGACAGGAAATTTGCCATGCGAGAAATCAACATATCCTTTTCCGACGGGGATGTCAGAGCATTGGATTTCTTCAATTCCAAGAAGCTTTAATCCTATGGCTGTTCCGACAATGTCAATAATGGAATCAACAGCTCCTATCTCGTGAAAATGGATTTTTTCTCTCGGGACATTGTGGATTTTCGATTCTGCATCTGCGATTTTTGAGAATATCCTTTTTGATGTTTCCTTAATTTTATCATCGAGTTTACTCTTGCCGATTATCCCGAAGATTTCCTTGATGTGCCTTTCAGGGTGGTTATCCTTGAATTCAACATTAAATTTTGTCGAGGAGATTCCATTCCTGAGGATTTTCTTTGCAGAGATTGAATAATCCCTGAGAGGAAGTTTGGCAAGCTCTTTTCTCATGCTTTCTATATCAAGCCCTGAATCGAGCAGCGAGCCGAGAATCATATCTCCGGATATTCCTGAATTGCAGTCTAAATAGAGGAGTTTCATGTTTTGGGTGATTCAGAAAATTCAGCATCTATTATTTTCTTGCTTTCTTTTGGCTCTTGTGCCTTGTCTTGTTTTGGTTTCTGATAGTTCTTCCTAATGAAGTCTCTGCTTCCTGCTATCCAGATTTTCTTTCTGAACAGCATGGCAATTATTATGAATATCATGAATGCAAATAGTGCAAGCAGAATTATCCCTATAAAGAGTGCAAACGGAAGGATTGTTATTATGAGCAGAACCTTTGCAATCCACTCGACGAGAATCCAGCTGTTGTCTTTTGCATTGACATATATAATATAGAGGATGAGCCAGAATATTATCAGCCTAAGAAAGCTTTTCTTCCCGAATGAAAATATTTTTGAGCCTGCAAGTGCCATTTGGCTAATGTAAAAATCAGATTTGATAAATGTTTCTATGCTGTTTCTATTCTGTTTCTATTATGATGAGAAAGAGGCTCTGTAGAAAATGCAGTTATAGCAAGGGACATTAATAATCGGAATAATC
>CAZXRI010000069.1:0-6549 GCA_964642765.1 uncultured Methanosarcinales archaeon
GGTTTTATTGACGAGGCAGTTCTTGGTTATGAGAATGACCAGTTTAAGGTTCTTGATGATTTTAAGCCTGACATAATCTGCTTAGGATATGACCAGAAAAGTTTTATTACAGAAAAACTCGAGCAGGAATTGAAAAAAAGAGGCATAATGCCAAGAATTATCAGGATTGAGCCATTTAATCCTGAGATATATAAATCATCTAAGTTGAGAGGCTCTGTAGAAAATGCAGTTATAGCAAGGGACATTAATAATCGGAATAATCAAATGAATCTTAATGTCCCTTGCTTATTAGGAAAAGACATTACAAAAATAAAAAAATATACGAATATTAATGTCTTTTCCTATAGCATCAATAATGTGAAGGCCAATCCTAAATACATAAGATGCTGACAAGGGGATGCTCCCTACGGGAATGTCAGCACATAAAGAAATATATCAAAGACCTGAACCTGATGCTAACCGAGCGAAAGCGAGATTTTCTACAGAGCCTGAGAAAGAGAAATATTTATATAGTTAAGTGAAATATAATTCACATATGGAAACCGTCCAAGTAGGCAAGCCATATCATCTTTGTTTTGAGACTTTGTCAAACGAGCTTAGAATACACATCATTGAACAGCTTGAGAAAAAGGCAATGAGTGTGAATGAGATAGCAGATACTCTTAATTCTGAGAGGAGCAGGATTTCGCATTCACTCGGGATTTTAAGAGGGTGCAATATTGTTGATGTAAAAAAGCACGGCAAGAAAATGATTTATTCGCTGAAAGACAAGACTTACCTGAATGCAGCAAAATCAGGAAACTCAATCTTTGCGATTATCAATGAGCATATTGACAATTATTGCACGTGCTGCCACAAGATGGACAATCAGGCAATTAGATAGGGCTTAATCTATTACTATTAGCTTATCGGAGAAAATATGCAAGAGCAAATCTTAGAAATAAACCGTGAAAGGTATGACCATAAGAATGAAGAGAGGCATCTCTATAAGGCAAAGCCCGGATTGAACGAGGATATTATCCGTGAGATTTCATCGAGCAAGAATGAGCCTGAATGGATGCTCCAGAAAAGATTGAAGTGTTTTGAGATATTCAAGAAACTTCCAACTCCAACATGGGGTCCTTCTCTTGATGAGCTTGACTTAAACAAGATTATTTACTTTATCAGGGCAGATGCTAAAAAGAATTCTAAATCATGGGAAGAGCTTCCCGATGACATAAAGAAAACATTTGAAAGATTGGGAATTCCTGAAGCAGAAAGGAAAGTCTTGGGAGGAGTTGGAGCACAATATGAATCAGAAGTGATATACCACAACCTAAGAAAAGACCTTGAAAATCAGGGAGTTGTTTTCCTCGACTGTGATGTTGCCTTACAGCAATATCCCGAGCTTGTCAAAAAATATTTCATGACATCATGCGTAAGTCCATCACTGCATAAGTTTGCAGCATTGCACGGAGCAGTATGGTCAGGCGGGACTTTTATTTATGTGCCAAAAGGCGTGAAAGTCATAACGCCATTGCAGGCATATTTCAGGATGAACGCCGAGAAAATGGGACAGTTTGAACATACTCTTATAATTATAGATGAAGGAGCAGAGTGCCATTACATAGAAGGATGCTCAGCACCTCAATATGCTTCCAGTTCACTTCATGCTGGCTGTGTTGAAATTCATGTCCTCAAGAATGCAAGAGCAAGATACAGCAGCATTGAAAACTGGTCGAGAAATACTTACAACCTGAACACAAAGCGGGCAAATGTAGACGAGAATGGAGTTATTGAATGGATAAACGGCAATATGGGAAGCCATGTTACAATGCTTTATCCAACATCTGTTCTCCGAGGGAGAAATGCAAAGTCTGATTACATTGGAATTGCATTTGCAGGCAAGGGACAGAATCAGGATACAGGAACTAAAGTGTATCATCTTGCTCCTAATACAACATCAACTGTAAAGGCAAAGAGCATTTCCAAAGACGGCGGAATTACAACATACAGGGGTTTGCTGATGATTTCAAAAGGGGCTATGAATTCAAAATCGTCTGTAAACTGCGATGCATTGATGATGGATAACATTTCAAAATCAAATACAGTGCCTTACATGGAAGTTAAAGAGGATAAGGTTGATATTGGGCATGAAGCTACTGTCGGAAAAATCTCCGAGGAGCAGGTATTTTATTTGATGTCCCGAGGGCTTTCAGAAGAACAGGCAACCCAGATGATTGTTTCAGGATTTATCGAGCCGATTGTTAAACAGCTTCCTCTTGAATATGCTGTCGAGCTTAACAGGTTAATTGAATTGGAAATGGAAGGCTCTCTTGGATGAGAGATTAGCGAGAAGATGGAATCAAAAATATTATTTTCAAATGAGATTGTTGAGAAAATATCGTCGAGATATTCAGAGGATTCATTGATTAAGGACAGGAGATTAAAGGCACTTGAAATTTTCCATCAGCTTCCTGAGCCGAAATTCAGGTATGGAATAAGCATTACACTTGATATAAGCGGTCTTGATTTGAATAAGATTAATCCGCTTGAAATCTCAGAAAGGGATACTGTGGAGATTAAGGCAGAGAAGCCTGTTATCGTCGAGGATATTCGGAAAGCAATCACATCAATTCCTGATGTAAGGGAATATTTCATGAAGGCAATTTCAGTTGATAATAAGATTGATGCCTTTACTGCTGCTTTTTGGCAGAATGGAAAGGTTGTTTATGTGCCGAAAGGAACTGTCCTGAAAAAGCCGATTGAGATTGTTTCCAAGATTGATTCAGGAAACATGATGGAGTATGTCCTTATTATTGTTGATGATTCTTCCGAGGTTACAATCATTGAGGATTTGTCGTCGGAAACCATAAATACATCTAAAGGAGAGGTTTGTTTCAGCGGAAAGCTTGCTGAGATTGTTGTCAAGGAAAATTCAATTATGCATTATGCAAGCATCCAGAATCTCGGCATGGAATTTTTTAATTTTGTCAAGAAGCGCGCTATTGTCGGAGCAGATAGCACATTGAACTGGCTTGACTGCTGTCTTGGAAGCAGATATACTCGTGCAGATATTATTACAAGGCTTTCAGGCAGAGGCTCGTCTACAAATAATTACGGATTGTTTTTCGGGACAGGAAGCCAGCAGTTTGATTTGAATGTCGGGACAATTCATGCAGAGAGAAATACTGTCTGCGACATGATGACTAAGGGAGCTTTGAATGATAGGGCAAAGGCAGTCTATACAGGTCTTGTGAAAATAAATGCAAATGCAGCTAATTCAAACGGCTATCAAAAAGAGGATACTTTACTTTTGAGCCCAGATGCAGAGGCAGATTCAATTCCGCAGCTTGAGATTGATAATAATGAAGTGAAATGCACTCACGGAGCAACTGTCGGACAGGTTGATAAGGAAAAATTATTTTATCTTATGTCGAGGGGAATTCCCGCTAATGAATCAAAGAAGATTCTTGTCGAGGGATTTTTTGAGCCAATGATTCAGAAGATTGCCGTTGAGAATGTCCAGAATAAGCTGAGAGAGATTGTTGCTGAGAGGGTTGTGATTAGGTGAATTATTAAAATGCAAAAGCTCAAATCAGCGATAAATGCCGAGAGGATTCGGGAAGATTTTCCTATTTTGAAAAGGAAGGTTAATGGCAAGCCCCTTGTTTATTTGGATAATGCAGCAACATCACAAAAGCCACAGCAGGTTATTGATGCGCTGACTGAATATTATTCAATGCATAATGCAAATATTCATCGGGGAGTTCACAGGCTGAGCGAGGAGGCAACCCAGCTTTTCGAGGATTCACATAAAACGGTTTCTGATTTTATTAATGCGGATTTTGAGGAAGTGATATTTACAAAGAATTGCACAGAGAGCATTAATCTTGTGGCTTACAGCTATGGTTTTGCTAACCTGAAAAAAGGAGATGAAATTATTATCTCGAAGATGGAGCATCACAGCAATTTTGTTCCTTGGCAGCAGATTGCAAAGTTTACCGGCTCAACTTTAAAGTTTGCAGATTTAGACGAGAATGGAAATATTGAGATTGGAAAGTTTCAGAATCTATTATCGAAGAAAACAAAGATTGTTTCTGTTGCCCATGCATCAAATGTTCTTGGCACAATTAATCCAGTCAGGGAAATTGCAAAAATTGTCCATGAGCATGATGCAAAATTTTTCATAGATGCCGCTCAATCAGTACCACACCAACCTGTGGATGTGAGGAAGCTCGATTGCGACTTCCTTGCATTCTCAGGACATAAAATGCTGGGACCGACAGGAATTGGTGCATTGTATGGGAAGAAGGAAATTCTCGAGAGCATGAAGCCGTTTTTGTTTGGCGGAGACATGATTCGCGAAGTTAAATTTGAGAATACAACTTTTAATGATCTGCCATGGAAGTTTGAGGCAGGAACTCCGAATATTGCAGGAGCAGTTGGCTTAGGAGTTGCAATTGATTATCTGAAAAAAATAGGAATGGAGAATATTGAGCAGCATGGAAAAGAGCTTGTGAAATATGCTTACAATAAATTAAGCGGGATTGATGGCTTGGATATTTACGGGCCAGATGCAGATTCCCGAGGAGCTTTGATTGCATTTAATCTTCAGGGAATACATCCGCATGATGTTTCGGCAATGCTCGACGAGGATGGAATCGCAATAAGAGGAGGATTTCATTGTGCAATGCCTTTGATGGAAACTCTCGGGATAAAGTCAAGTGCAAGGGCAAGCTTTTACTTGTATAACACTAAGGAAGAAATAGATTTGCTGGCAAAGTCATTAGAAAAGACCATGAAGTTTTTTCATAAAGTCTAAGGAGAAAAATTTAATAAGCTAAAAACAATAATGGTTGTAGATGATGAAATCAAAAGAATTTGAGTTTTATGTTAAAGCTGATTTGAGTAAGTATGAAGGTAAATACATTGCTATTGTAGATGATAAAGTAGTTGCAAGCGGAGATAATGCCAAAGATGTTTGGAATGAGGCAAAGAAAAAAACAGGGAGGATTCCAACATTAGCAAAGGTGCCTAAAGAAGATTCCAAAATCTTTAGGAGAGTTATTGGGATTCAGAATAACTGAAGCAGACAAAATTGAAGAGATAAAAGGCATAGGTGAAAGAGGCGTTCCAATTATTATTAAAATTGGAAACCAGAATTGCATGGGCGTTGATAGAGGAAGTGCCTATGCTTTTGGGAAGATTGGATGTGTTTAATATGTTTAATATCTGCTTTGAAAAAAATAAAAAAACAATATTTGATGATTAACATGAAAATGGATGAAGAGTTTTCTCAGGCATCTGAGATTTACAGGGAGAATATTCTGGACCATTACAAGCATCCGAGGAATTTCGGAGAGATTAAGAATCCTGATATTAAACAGCGTGAGTTGAATCCGTTATGCGGCGATGAGATTGAGTTTTTTATGAAAGTAGGAGAGAAGAATGTTATTGATGATGTCAAGTTCAAAGGGCATGGATGCGCAATTGGACAAGCATCTGCATCTTTGCTTTCTGAGATGATAAAAGGTAAGTCTCTCGAGGAAGTTGAGAATATCACAAATGAGAAGGTTATTGAACAGCTTGGCATTCATATTGGTCCTGTGAGATTTAAGTGTGCGATTCTTTCGCTGATGACTGTCAAGGCAGGAATTGAGAAATATAAAAAATCATTATCTAAGAATGGAGGAAATTAAGATGGAAAATGGGCTTATTATCAAGGATTTGCACGTGAGCATAGACGGGAAACAGATATTAAAAGGGCTAAACCTGACTGTAAATCCAGGAGAGGTTTCTGCATTAATGGGCCCGAATGGCTCTGGAAAATCAACATTGGCTTATGCACTGATAGGGCATCCGAATTATAAGATAGATAGCGGGAATATTTTTTATAATGGAGAGAACATTATAGAGATGCCTGTTGACCAGAGAGCTAGGAAAGGATTGTTTCTTTCATTCCAATATCCTAGCGAAATTTCAGGTGTTACTGTCTCAAATTTTTTAAGGACTGCATTGAATGCAAAAACAGGGAAAAATCTATCGATAATGGATTTTCATAAGCTGTTAAAGGATAAGATGAATCTCCTGAAAATGAAGGATGAATTCGCAAGGAGATATTTGAACGAGGGCTTTTCAGGCGGAGAAAAAAAGCGAGCAGAAATATTGCAGATGGCAGTCTTACAGCCAAGCATGGCAATTCTCGACGAGACAGATTCAGGATTGGATATTGATGCATTGAAAGCAGTTGCTGATGGCGTGAATCATCTGATGAATCCGAGCCTCGGTGTATTGATTATTACACATTACCAAAGAATCCTGAATTACATCAAGCCAGATACAGTGCATGTAATGATAGACGGGAGAATTGTAAAATCAGGACATTCTGAATTGGTGCATGAGCTTGAGAAGAGGGGGTATGACTGGCTATCATAAGAGAATATTTAGCGAATATCATTAACTCGAATAAACTTTTCCGTTAGATTTGATAACACATCTTGACTTTTTATTCGGTTTTATTTCCGTCTGGGTCTAATACCCCGCAGCTTGCTGCGGTAATTTTATAAG
>CAZXRI010000070.1:0-6440 GCA_964642765.1 uncultured Methanosarcinales archaeon
TCAATACCTCAAAGAATCAACCGGCTTAAGCCTTGATGCATTAAATGCAGGAATTGCTCCAGAGACCATCCCGATAAGGATTGAAAATAAAAGAATCCCTAAAATCAGGTTAAGGCTAATAGACGTCGAGACTAAACTTCCATCTGAAGCCCGAGGAAGAATAAATGGAATTGCCTTTGAAATCAATAATCCAAGACACACACCAAAAAAACCGCCAACAAGACCAATAATAGCAGAATTAAAGAGGAAAATCTCCAATATCTCAAGATTAGTAGCTCCGATTGCCTTCATAACTCCGATATCCTTTATCTTCTCAAGGACAGAAGTAAACATAGTATTAGCAATTCCCACAGAGCCGACAACAAGCGCAACAGCCGCAATTGCACCCAGAAACATTGTAACAGACTTGCTAACATCCTTAATCTGGTCCATAAGCTGCTTAGTAGACAGAACTGAATAATCTCTCTCATCCTCAGTAACATGCCTGATAATATCTAACCTCTGCTGAATCTTCTCAACTGCTTTGTCAATATCTTTCCCATCCTTAATTCTCAATGTTATCATATCATAAACATCCTTCTTCTTATAATCCATAAGCTGATAAGCAGAGCTCAACGGTATAATTATTTGGTCATCATGCATTCCGCCTTTCTTCAAAATGCCCACAACACGATAAGACTTCCCATTAAGCACAACTGGCTTGTTAATGCTGACTTTATTCTTAAAAAAGTCATTTGCAATATTATTCCCGAGGAGAATAACATTCTGGTCTGCTGAATCAAGAAGTCTTCCCTTCTCAACTTTTTCTTGAGTCAATTTAGGCCAGACACTTTGCGCAACACCCTTGATAATTACTTCTCCTGCACTGCCCTGATAATATGCATTCACAGAGCCGAGAATATTAGTATCCACATATTCAACATCAGTGATAGCCTTAAGCGCAATAACATCCTTCCTATCCAAATCTGCAATAAGGTTCTGGTTCTCAACATCCCCTAAATTAGACGAGCTTCTCTTAAACCCAGGCGAGATAGTAACAATATCAGCCCCGATACCTGAAAATTGCTTATTCAAGCTTTTCTCAAGTCCTTCTCCTATTGACACAATAACAAGCACGCTCGCCACACCAATAACAATTCCGATAATTGTAAGCCAGCTTCTAAGCTTGCTATACCTTACCATACTAATGGCAAACTTAAATTTCTTTGCGAATTTCATTCTATCAATTAGATTAACCTACTTGTTGGCGAGCTTCCTTAGGAAAAAGAATAAAATTCCAGTTACTGCCAAAATTACTGCAATCACAACCACTACAAAAAAAGCAGTCTTCCAGCCACTCTGGTTATTCAATGCTTGAATGCCAATATTTAACACAGGAGGCATATCCACATCCTTCACAACAACATGTCGAGCGCCTGAAGTATCTGTATAAATAACATTAACCTTAAGATACTGCATATCAGAAACTTCCTTCTTGTTTATTGAAAATGTGGCAACTGTATAATCCCCTTTGTTAAGATTTCCCAAAATAACATTATTAGAGCCTGTAACATCCCATCCTTCTTGGTCACGTGGAATTAGAACAGAAACAGAATAAGCAGGATTGCTTCCAACATTTGATATGGAAAAAGACATCTCGCCGTCGGAAGTCTCAGAAAATGCCACATCAAAATCCGTCTCTCCGCCAACATATATCCCTGCCTTTGTTGCGATTTCTTGTATAGCTTTGCTTTTCGGATCCTCATACTTCAAGCTTAACATGAGTGTGTAAAGCCCGGGCTTTGTATCAGAATCTGCGATTACATCATAGGCAATTATCTCCTTATCATTAATATCAATATACTTAATATATTTAGTATTGTCTGTTCCAACAGGAAGTATTTTTCCCTCGGGGTTTGACCATGAAAACGTCAAATCCCTTAGCGGTGATGCACCTACATTATTGATTGTAAAATGGACTGTGGTCTGGCTTCCAGGTACCAATGACACCTTATCGATATAAACAACCTCAGCATTTTCCTTATTCTTAATATCAATACTGACGGTATTAACAACATTTCCCTGTGATTTCTTCCCTTCTGGATACTGGAGAATCTTCAGGTTATACCTTCCTGCATTGACATCATTATTTATCCTGAGCCTGAATTTCAGAATCTTATTATTGCTTCCCTTCTGATAAGCCTTCAAGATACCGGCACTTTGAATAAGTTCATTTCCCTGTACAGCTTCAAACGGATACTCAGGAACAGCCTCAAAAACAAGGCTTTCAGAATCCCCTCCTCCTCGATTCTCGACGCTAATCCTTGCATTAACAACATCTCCAGCAAAAGCAGGGTCAGGCTCCTGATTTACAAGAGTAGCGATAATTTGCGTATCACTCTGTGACTCTCTAGTGTCTTCTTCCGAAAAAGCAGGGTACGCACTCAATACAAGAATAAGAAGAACCAATATACTCCAGAATCTTTTAAACATCATTTACCACCTCTTTTTTAAAAAATCAATCTCTGCCTTATTTATTTCTTTCTAATATTCGTGATACTGCCATCCTTTATCTCGATAACTGTTCTTGCATACCTTGCCAAGTCAAGATTATGAGTTACCATGATTATTGTTTTCCTTGCATTCTTCCACATATAATTCAGCATAGACATAATGTTGTTTCCTGTAACACTATCAAGCGCACCAGTTGGCTCATCAGCAAGGATTATCTCAGGATTAGCCGCAAGGCATCTTGCAATTGCCACTCTCTGCTGTTGTCCTCCTGACATCTGCTTTGGCAGTTTATAATAATGATGCTCAAGTCCTAGCCTTTTCAATAATTCCTTAGACCTTTTTACAGAAATGTCATCCGTTATCTCTTGGACTTCAAGTGGCAGTAAAACATTCTCCAGTGCATTTAATGTAGGTATCAGATTATACTGCTGGAAAATAAATCCGATTGTCCTGCTCCTGATTTTTGCAAGATTTGAATCTCGGTATTTTGAAATATCAACAGAATTCAGGTATACCTCTCCCTTAGACGGAGTATCAAGACAGCCGATAATATTCATCATTGTGGATTTTCCGCTTCCAGATGCACCGATAATAGCAACAAAATCTCCTCTATCAATCGAGATATTAATCCCTTTCAAAACAGGAACATCGACTTCTCCGACTAAATAACTCTTCCAAACATCCTTAAGAACAATTATCTCTGAATTCATAATGATAGTCCTTCTAATAAATTTAATATGTCAGAATACATGGACATCAGCTATATAAAAGTATTTCTGTTAATAATGTAAACTAAACCATTATTTTCAGGTGCCCACAAAACAAGAAACATTTATTAACGTGGACACCTATAATATATTGATGTATCTGGAAAAAAGAAAGGCAGGAAAAAGCATAAAGTATTATCTTGTTCATTCTTACAGAGAGAAAGGCATCATAAAAAAAATAAGAAAATATCTCGGGCAAGACCTGAGCCAGAAAGATTTGCAGGAAATAAAATTTAAGGCAGAAAAGCAAATTCTCAGCATTTTAGAAGAGATTAACACCAAAGTCTTTCTCTTCATGCTGACAAAAAGCCAGATACAGAAATTAAACAAAGCAGACAAAAAAATACGCATAGCCCATCTTGACGAAAAAGATTGGCAAAAATTTACAGAAGACTTTGTTTACAATACTAATGCTATAGAAGGCTCCACTGTCAAAAGGGAGGAAGTGCCTAAGATACTTCGCAATGCAAAAACCACCGACGATGAAGAACTGGAAACAAAAGGAGTCGCAAGAGCAGTTGATTATATAAGAGAAACAAAAGAAGAAATATCACTTAGCCTTATAAAAAAGCTGCACTATCTTTGCTTTCAGGATACAAAAAGCTTTGCAGGAAAAATAAGGGATGTTGAAGTAGTTATTAGAAACGCAAGAGGTGAAATTCTTCATCAGGGAGTTAAGTCTTCTGAGGTAAATGCTGCATTGAATGACTTGACAAATTGGTACAAAGCCAATAAAGAAAAATTCAAGCCATTAATCTTAGCGGCAATAATACACAACCAGTTTGAATATATCCACCCTTTTCAGGACGGAAACGGCAGGGTTGGCAGGCTGCTGCTTAATTTCATTCTCATAAAAAAGAGATATCCTCCAATTAATATAACATTCGAAGATAGAGGAGAATACTACAATACATTGCAGGAATATCAAAAAAACCATGACCTAAAGCCAACAATACAATTTTTGGTAAAGCAGTACAACAAGACATTATCTAAGGTTCCAACAAAATAACAACCTGCTTAAATTTGCAGCTATCTGTTTTCCATCCATAAAAATTAAATACCCTGCAAATGCCCATCTATAAATGAAAACAGTTATCCTATGCGGAGGAATGGGAACAAGATTAAAAGAGCTTACACAAAGCATCCCAAAGCCTCTTGTCGAGATAGGCGGAAAGCCAATCTTATGGCACATCATGAAGATTTATTCTCATTATGGATTTAATGATTTTATTCTCTGCCTCGGATACAAGGGCGAGATGATAAAAGACTATTTCAAAGATAACAATAATAAAGAACCGCGATGGAACATAATCTTCGAGGATACAGGAGACAAGACAAACACAGGCGGAAGAATCAAAAAAATAGAGCAGCACATTCATGATGAAATTTTCTTTGCTACTTATGGAGACGGATTGGCAAGCATAAACCTTAATGAACTGCTTGATTTCCATAAGGAGAAGAATACAATCGCAACTATCACATGCGTTAATCCTCTTTCGCAGTTTGGAATTGTCGAGATAGATGAAGAAGGAAAGATAACAAGGTTCAAGGAAAAACCTCTCTTAAGCCAATGGATAAACGGAGGCTTTTTCGTCTTCAGTAAAGACATATTTAAATATCTCAGCGAAAACGACATCCTTGAAAAAGAGCCGTTTGAAAAACTTGCTGGAGAAAAGCAAATCTCAGCATTTAAATTCAAAGGCTTCTGGAGTTGTATGGACACATACAAAGATACGCAGACTTTGAATGAGATGTGGCATAAAGGCAAGCCTGAATGGCTTATATGGAAAGATCAAATGCAGAATAAATAAGCCCAACCAAAAAATGAAATCAGAAACCAATTTCTGGAAATCTAAAAATGTCCTTGTTACAGGATGCACTGGGTTCTTGGGTTCATGGCTTACTGCTGAGCTTGTTAAAAAATCTGCAAATGTCGTCGGAATAATAAGGGATGATGTTTATTCAACAAACTTTTCAGCAATGAACCTTAGGGATAAAATCACAGTTGTAAAAGGCGACATAACAGACTATGAGCTTGTGCTGAGAGCATTAAATGAATATGAAATAGACACAATATTCCATCTTGCCGCACAAACAATAGTCGGTACAGCAAACAATTCCCCACTATCAACATTCGACACAAACATTAAAGGGACATGGACTATTCTAGAATCAACTCGCATAGTCGGAGTCAGAAGGATAATCGTTGCATCAAGCGACAAGGCATATGGAAATCAGGAAATGCTCCCATACAAAGAAGATGCCCCTCTTATAGGCTCTCATCCTTATGATGTTTCAAAATCATGTGCAGACCTTATTGCAAGAGCATACCACATATCTTACGGAATGAACATTGGCATAACAAGATGCGGAAACCTCTTTGGGCCAGGAGATATTAATTTCAGCAGAATAGTTCCGGGAACAATTAAATCCATAATCTTCGGCGAGGAACCAATAATAAGAAGCGACGGCAAGTTCATCAGGGACTATTTCTATGTCAAGGATGCTGTCAATGCATATCTTTTGCTGGCTGAGAACGTCGAGAAAAAAGGCATTTCAGGAGAAGCATTTAATTTCGGCACTGAAAGCCCAATAACTGTTTTAGAGCTTGTCGAGGAAATTATAAAAATCTCCGGGAAAAAAATCAAGCCAATAATTCTGAATGAGGCAAAAAACGAAATTAGAGAACAATACCTCAGCTGTGAAAAAGCAAGAAAGCTTCTAAGCTGGAAACCTGCATTTTCTCTCAGGACAGCATTAGCAGAAACATACAAATGGTATGAGGAATACTTCACGAAAAAATAGAATAAAAAAAATGGCTGAGCTAAAAACCTGCGTTGTTCTTCCGACTTATAATGAAGAGGAAAGCATTGCACAGATGATTAATGCAATAAGAAAATTAAACCTTCCTTTATTTGTAATGGATGAACATTCCCGAGATAAAACAGAAGAAATTGCAAAATCCCTCGGTGTTGAGGTTTATCAGCGGGAAGGAAGCGGAAAAGGAGCAGGATTAATCTCAGCAATAAACCTTGCAGGACAAAAAGGATTTGACATTATAGTTATAATAGACTGCGACAGCTCATATCCTGTTGAAGACATCCCAAAGCTTCTCGAATATATTCCTGAGTATGACATGGTCATTGGCTCAAGAAACCTTAATGATGTGGAGTTCTCACA
>CAZXRI010000071.1:0-6178 GCA_964642765.1 uncultured Methanosarcinales archaeon
TTAGAGTTGAAATAAAAATTCTCTAAGAACCAATGCACTCATTATATTATAGTCGGCGTAAGTTGTAGTAATCTCTTTATACATTTTATTTTTCCCTTTGATATATAAAACTCCGTCAAGAATAGCAATTTTTACCGCTTTAACGCCCTTTGCTTGTATTGTGCTTAAAGCATCACTAAATTGTGCGTTTTGATGTCCGCCAAAATCAGTTAAAAATTTTGCTTCGCCAATAACATATTTTCCGTTAAACTTTCCAACAAAATCTAAACCCTTATTCCTATTATAACTTAGATATTTTTTAGCAAAATCCATCATTTCTTTATCACTTGCGTCTAAAATTGCATTTCCTTTTGTTGCTAAAAATTCATTCATCTTTAGAATTGGAACGCCTAATACACCTTTATTTATCCATCTTCTGAATAATGGTCCGATTTGTCTATTTGTTTCCTTTGGTTCTGAACATCTTTCCCAAATTTTATCTAAACCGAGTTCAACCAATCTACCATACAACCTATCAATCGTTGCTGGATTTCTGGTTATCGCAGAAGAATCTCTTTTTAGATACGCAACATAAGAATCTTTTATAGGAAAGAGATCCAAAGAGAGTAAGACTTTCAATAGTTCAACTTTATTTTTAGTTTTATACGCCTTTTCAATAGCTTTCCATTTTGGGTTATCAATATTTCTTATACCCTCGGGAATAGTAGGATAAACTTTAAAGAGTTCATCTAAGTAATTCCTTTGATTAGCAAATTCAATACTTAATTTTGTCCAATTATTCATTTTCACATCCTCTATATGAAGTGAATAAATCTTATTGTTTATATTAAGCTTTACTTAAATTTGGCACTAAATAAAAACATTTCTAAAAAAGTCTATGTATTGCAAGAAATATCAAAACCCAAACTTCTCGAGAACAATTGTCTGCTTCCTGTCAGGCCCAACAGACACAATATAAACTGGCACGCCGATAATGTCTCTTAGTCTGCTGATATATCTTTGTGCATTTGCAGGCAGAACTGAAAAAGTTCTCGCATCTGTAATATCCTCATACCATCCAGAAAGCTCCTCATAGATCGGCCTGCACTCAGAAAGAACAGAAATGTCTGTCGGAAAATTATTCATGATTTCTCCTCTGTATTTATATCCTGTGCAAATCTTAATCTTCTTCAAATTTGTAAGCACATCAAGCTTAGTAATAACAACAGCATCAAGCCCGTTGATAAGAACAACATATTTAGCAGCAATAGCATCAAACCATCCGCATCTTCTGGGCCTGCCTGTTGTTGTGCCATATTCCCTTCCCTGCTTTCTCATGACCTTTCCTTGTGAATACTCATCTCCTGAATTTGCTTTGGCAATATCATCCTGAGAAAGCTCATCATCACGAGATTCCTTCTTCAATAGCTCCTCGCTTCCAAGCTCAGTTGGAAAACTTCCTCCGCCGACTCTTGTTATGTATGCCTTGCAAACACCGAGAATCTCGCTGATTTTTTTCGGGCTTATTCCCAATCCTGTGCATGCTCCTCCTGCACTTGCATTTGAAGATGTAACAAAAGGATAAGTCCCGTGGTCAATATCAAGCAGGGTTGCCTGTGCTCCCTCGATAATAACATTTCTTTTTGCATCAATTGCCTCATTAATAATCAGGTAAGTCTCCTTTGCAAATTCCTTGAGAATCTTGCCTGCTTCACTTTCCTGCTTTACAAAATCTCCTATTCGCAATCCTCTTCTAGAAACCTTATCAGTATAACACGGTCCAATCCCGCTAAATGTCGTGCCGATTTTTCCGCCTGTCCTCTTATCCTCTTCAATATGCTTTGGCAAAATTACATGTGCGCTGTTGCTCACAGCAAAATTCCTTTCTGAAATAACATAGCCAGCCTCTCTCAGATTCTTAATCTCTTTTGTAAGGACATTAGGATCAATAACAGTCCCGTTTCCGACGATATTCATAACTCCATCATGCAATATTCCTGAGGGGATAAGATGAAACTTGAACTTCTTGCCATTAGCTACAACAGTATGCCCTGCATTGTTCCCGCCCTGATAACGCGCAACAACGCTTGCCCTGTCTGCAAGAAAATCAACAACCTTTCCCTTGCCTTCATCACCGAACTGTCCGCCGACGATTAGAACAACCTTTCCCATGAAAAAGAGGTTGGAAGATTGTTATATAAATTTATCGAGTTGCTGCCTGTGTGTTCTTTCTTTGAGTATATTATTATCCAAAGGAAAATATTAAAAACATTAAGCCTGTGAGAATAGAGATGCCTAAAAATATTCGCCAAAGAAAAAAGCCTCTTCACAACTGGGCTCATTCAACATATCCTGAGCCGAGATATTGGGAAGGAAAATATGCTTATTTTATCAAGGCTGTTCTGATTGTGCTTTCTTTAGTTTATCTCTCGGCGATATTATCCTTTTTCCTGCTTGCAAAGGAGAAATGGATTGCTCTCGGAATTATCATAATTCTTGGATTAATAGCTGCAAACCCATTCAGGGGTCTTGTGCTTACTGTTATACTTGGAGTTTTTCAAAAAGGGATAAGCCCTCTTGGATTTTACAATATACCATTATTTACTGTGTGCTTCAGCATCACTTTTATTATCTGGGCATTTAAGCACGGGATTCATCTCAGTAAATTCAAGAGGACAAGGCTTGATGTCTGGGCTGCTGCTTTTTTCATGCTCTCAATCAGCTCAACATTATTCCATATAAGGATTCCTTCCATGCAGGATATTGAAACAATTTACCCATTGCTTTATCTCTTGTCAATGCTGATTGTCGTCGGTGTTTTCATTATTTCAAAAGAACTGCTCCATACCAGAAAGCATATCAGGCAGATTCTTATTGCAATCCTTATAACAGGAATAGCAGTCAGCGCAATCGGGCTTATTGACTCGAAATTCAGCCTGAATCTTTTTAATAATGAATATGTCAAGCCGTATAAGGAGATTCTGGGTTTTCCCCTCGGTGTGGACAGGATAATGTCGACATTTGACAATCCTAATCTTCTCGGGATGTTCCTGATTTATATCCTGCCGTTGTGCTTTTACCTTGCTTTCGACGAGAATGAGAAGCCGAAACGTGAGATAATGGCATTGGCTTCTTTATTCATTTTGTTTATAATCTGGCTAACGCAGGATTTCTCGACGTGGATTGCACTTGTATATGCTGTTGCAATAATCCTTGCAATAAACCTGTCAAGATTTATGAACAAGGCTTTTGTTGTTGCTTTGATTATCATATTTACTGTCTTAGGCACAATGCTTGTTGTCAGTAATACTCAGAGATGGGAAGGGAGATGGTTTGTTTTATGGCCGACTGCAATTAATATCATCTCGCATAACCCATTTTTTGGTGTTGGTGCAGGAAATTATTATTTGCATTACCGCCAGCTTTCTGGCTTTGACTGGAATTTTGCATTTCATGCCCACAACCTTTATCTCCAGCTATGGGCGGAAAGGGGGATATTTGCGTTTATTGCCTTTATCGGCGTAATTGTTGTGTTCATGGCAAATAAAATCAGGCACCTTATTGTAAAAAAAAAGTCGAATCACCTTATTACATCAATGCTTTTTGCTGTTATCGCAACCCTTATTTCAGGGGCAATGCAGTTTTCCTTCTCGTGGCTCGGGAATGAAATCCTTTTTTGGCTTTATCTGATTATTACTATCGGGGTTATAGAGAATCATATGAAGCTGGAGATTTGATAATCTTCTCAACAATCTCAGCAACCTGTGTTTTTGTTTCGTTATAAGAGCCGCTGTTCTCGATAACATAATCAGCATATTTTTCCTTTTTGTCCTGCGGAAGCTGGGTTACAATGATTTTTTCAATTATCTCTTTAGTGTGCTTTTTCCGTCTGAGAAGCCTTTTAATCTGAATTTCTGGATTTATCTTGACGAGAATAATCTTGTGCATTGACCTGTAAAGCCCTGATTCTATGAGGAGGGCTGCATCAACAATTAATTTATCTCTGGGATATTTATTTGCTTCTGATTTTATTTTGGCGATAACATAAGGCCAAATTATTTTGCTGAGAGAATCAAGCTTTGATTTATTGCTAAATACTATCCTGCCGAGCTTTTTCCTGTCTATCTTGTTTCTAGTGATTATCTTATTGCCAAACTGCTTTATAACTTCATGAAATGCTTCATTACCCAATATTCTATGGGCTATCCTGTCAGCGTCGAGGATTCTAAAGCCATGCTTCCTGAATATTCGTGCGATTGATGTTTTTCCAGAGCCAATGTTTCCTGTTAAGCCGATTAGCATAATCAAATCTATTTCATATTGGGCTTATATTATTTTTGGAAATGCTCAATGGCGATTAGCAAGCTTTATATATTATTCATGCTGGGATTACCTTATTATCAATAAAGAGGTGTGTATAAGATGGAAATAAAAGATGAAAAAAAGAGTTTCTTAATATCAATTTTAGGGATTGTAGGGATTGTTGCTATCGTCGGCATTGTTGTGATGTTGACTCAAAAAGGCGGAGGAGGAATAGCAGTTAGTTCTGAAGATATTGCAGGAGAAGCAACTAGCTTATCAACAACAGCCTGCACTGATTATGATAATGGAAAAAACATTTATGTTCAAGGCGGAACTATTGGATATAGGGCTCCAAGATATGGGGCATTTACTAAGAAATTCAGTCAAAACGATTACTGTGCAGGTATGGATGGAAATCTTCTCACCGAGTATTATTGTGGAACAGGTGTCTATATAGGTGTTGTACGGGCAAGTAATTATAAATGTAAATACGGCTGTAAAGATGGTGCGTGCCTTAAGACGCCGCCAGCACAAAATATTCCTCCAGCAGTAAATATTCCTATGACATACGGCATAGCTACTGTTACAAGTGATGAACGAAATGAATACAGCAATTCAAGGACAATTCCTGCAGGAAAGCCTTTCCTTGTTACAATGCTTCTTTCATATGAAACTACTGTCAATGGAAAATTGATAAGACCTATAAGCGTTAAATATGGCTATAACATAAATTATGCACTTAAAGATCCAAAGGGCAATACCATAAGAACAGGAAAGTTTAATTCTGGAATATGGGGAGAGGATAAACTTTATGATACAAGTGTTCAAGATCCAAAGTATATTAAATTTTATGATGGATACTATAAATTCTCAACTCCCGGAGAATACACTTTTGAGTTTGAGATATTCTGCTCAAATAATGAGCTTAGCAATAAGGATTGGGCTTCAAATACCGGAAACCAGTGCGGAAAGAATTTTGGTTTAGGAACGCGCGTAGGCAAGCAGACTGAAAAGATTCAGATTCAGGGATATTGAAAACATTTATATTTATTAATTTTTTATTTCTTTAATTTATGGTGCTTGCTAAAAGAATTGCCGATGGATTTTTCAGAGACATAACCTCATTAGGTGGAATTTATGTCTATCTTATAATTGCATTAGTTATATTTATCGTCGATAATTATCCTCTTTTTATGAAATTGCTGTTCGGCGCTTTTGCATCTTACCTTATCGCAGGAATTATCAGGATTGTTTATTTCAAGGACAGACCTAATAAAGAATCACATTCAAATTTTATCGAGAGGATTGACGCAAGCTCTTTCCCGAGTATACATGCATTCAGGGTAAGTTATTTGCTTATTGTGTTCGGCTATGCTTTTGGAGATATGATAGCAATAATTCTGATATTTACAGCAGCATTTCTCGTCTGTGTTTCAAGAATATATCTCAGAAAGCATGATTATGTTGATGTATTAGGAGGCATTGTGCTTGGGATTGTTCTAGGTTATTCTGGGATGTATTTGTTCTGAAAATCTTTTTGCTTATTTATTCAAATGCACAACCTTAGCAGGAGGAAATCCATTAAAGTACGTCGAGGATGCAATAGTATATGCTCCGACATTTTCAGCATAGACAAAATCTCCTATGTCCAATTCAGGAAGCTCTTCTGCAAGTGATATGACATCAAGGGCATCACAGGTTGGTCCGAAAACAGCTGATATTTTAGTTTCTCCTTCTTTGAAAGCCCTTATAGGATAGCGGCAATGATCAAAAAGCACGCCTGAGAATGTGTGATAAATTCCGTCGTCAATGTAATAGCATGTTTTCCCGTCTCTGACAGCTTTCCCGATTATCTGGGCGACAAGGGTGCATGCAGTTGCAACCATGAACCTTCCTG
>CAZXRI010000072.1:0-6168 GCA_964642765.1 uncultured Methanosarcinales archaeon
TTCATTTTTGCGCCTCTGTGCATTTGAATGTTGTAATAAGAGATTGCTTTATTTCATGGTACTTGCTATATTCAGGAGATGAATAAGCTATAATATCATTAATCTTTTCTCCGACGGTAATTCTTAATGAGATTGAGCTAAAATCATTTGTTTTTGATTCAGAAGATTGCAATGCAATTCCATTGTTGCATGTATATTTGCTGGCTTTTGAAAAATCAGTGCTTGTCTCGGAATTATGGTAAAGAGAGCATGATTGCAATTCCTTGCCAGATGGATTGTCGTCTATAGTCAGGACAACATAACTCTCCTTGTTTCCATTTATTATGGCTTTTTGCATATTAGGAAGAGGGCCTTTTTCTGTAAAGCTAAGCTCTGGAAATGACAGGTGATTCCTGAGGAGAGAAAGGCAATAATCCTTATTGAATGTTTTATCGAGGGGCTTTTCAGAAATAGCAGGTTTTTCAGTTAGTCCCAAGTTTTGATTTTCTAATGATATTGGTGTTGTTAATCTTGAGAATTGGTATTTGACCAGAAATAATACTGATGCAATGATTATGATGATTAATGAGACAAAAAGTATTCTCATCAAAAGCTTGTTGTTTCTCGGCGGGATTTGTTGATTTGGCTGATTTTGTTGATTTGGCTGTGGAGATTGTTGGCTATATGTTGCACGAGGCGGATAGCCCTGTTGAGGATTGGTATATCTATAATTATTATAAGAAGGATTTTGATTATAGCTATTCCTATTTGGATTCTGCTGTATCGCCATTATCTAACTAAACACCCCATTTTTTGCTTATGGACTAATATGCTTATTTGTGTTCCTGAATTGCATGTTTATATATTTTGCTATTGCGCAAAGCACATCTTAAGTCAAGCGTAAGAACTCTCAGAAAAGATTATATATGGAGCTATTGAAAATAAGAATTAATGAACTTATTCAAAGCATCAAAAAGATTCTGCATATCGTTAATTCTGATATTCTTAATCGGAGCAATGCCATTCTCAACTGCGCTTGAAGGATATATCGAGGAGATAAATCCAGATACTCACGGAGGAAATACAGGAGGAAATGCTGATGCAAATCAAAATCATGAGACATCTGGAAATGTATGCAATGCTGAGCAGCTAAAAAAATTTGACTTAAACAGCAACAATGCCCTTGACGCCTCAGATGTTTTGATAATGGAAAGAATATTCAAGCGTGTAGATCCATCATCAGCAATAGCATCGTTAGATTCCGACGGTAGATTTAATGAGAACGATATTAGGATTCTGAATGAATGCAAAGGAACTCCGCTTCCAGATAATAATCTTGAATGCAGCTGTCCTGACCTTAATAATGACAAGGATGTTGATATTGATGATATAGATGTATTAATAATGAGCTTAGGAAGCACAAACAGCCTTGTTAATATCGAAAAATCCGACAGGAGAATTAATCTGGGTGATTTTTCATGCGTCGCACAATCACTTAACCAGCCCTCATCTGAGATAGCAGCATGCGCTGAAACAATCGGGAAATGCACCAAATGCACAGATACAAACCACGACGGAGAAATCAACCTTTATGATATGTCTATTGTTGCAAGGAATGTTGGAACAGCCTATCAAGAGTTTGACCTTGACAACAGCGGAAGTGTAGATGACAAGGATTTGCAATGCATAAAGGATGAGCTCGGACAGGAAAAGGATGCAACAACATGTGAACCTGAAATTGATTCGATAGATGATGATTCAGAAATAAAATTCTGCGACCAATGCGGCGACGGTGTTTTTAATTTATGTGATGAAAATGAATGCTCCTCTATAAAGGGATGCACTTACAAAAGCGGATTTATATCTGGCTCATGCGATTATGCTAGTGAAACAGAGGAAGAAATAATTGCAGACAGCGTCGGAGATATTCTTTTATATGAAAATACTGATACTGATTATGCAAACTTTGACTCTGATGACTTTGACATCAGGGATGAACTTGTTTCACAAACCTTAAACGGATGGAAAATTGAGCATGAGCAACTTCTCCTTGATCCTGAGGATACAACACTTGACAAGCTGTTTGAGATAATTCCTGTAAGCAATAAAAGAAAAATTTCAATGGAATCTCTTGGAGCAGGATTTAATGATGTTAAAAAAACTGCTGTCGCAAAAAACATTGATTATGGTGATATTGATATTTCTGAGAAAAGATTTATTGCATGGAAATATGATAACGGCAAGATTGTTGAGAGGATTGATTTTATCGATGAGAATTATGGGTATGATGCCAAGTTCAGAGGCTCAATAAGCGGATTTCTAAAGTTGCCTGAGCAGCACAGATATGCAGTTGTGCACAAATACAAGGATGAATACAATAATAACGGCAGGCTTTCTAAAACTATAGAATCAAGGTTCAAGACTGATTCACTCATGGCATCACTTAAGCCAAACTTGCAGAAGCTACCAGGAGAATTAAGTTTTGATATGCAGAAATTCATTACAAAATATGCAACCAACACAGACGAGGAAGTTATCTTGTGGTCAATTTCAGATATTGACAAAAGAATCAGCGTGAGAATTTCTGATTATGTCAGGACAATAAACAAAGACCCCATTATGGTAAAAATTCCGAGAGAGATTCTTGAAGATGGTGAGATTGAATCTTATTCAGACAACGGGTTTTATACAAAGTTTGTCAGGATAGAAAAAATTCCCAAAGTTGAGATTAAGGGAGAGGGAATGTGGACTTACGAGGAGAAGGTTTCCTATTGGTCTATTGACAACATGAATGGCATGCTGCTTGAAACAGAAGGATCTGATCCGCTAAAGGGCAGTAATAAGGTTACAGGCAATGTTGTTATCAGCGGAATTGATACTGATATGATAAGCCCGTCGCACATGTCAAAGACAGAGAAAGGAGATTACACAAAGAAATATCTGCCAGAATTAGAGAAGCATATTCAGGAGATTATAAGGAGAAACAAAGGCAAGATTTCTCTTGAGGAAGTCAACAACATGATTAATCAGGAGATAGGAAGATATATTGATTCTCTTAACGGAATTGATCCTGAAAGAAAGTTAGTTTATACCAATGCTTACAGGCAGGCTGTTTCAAACCTAAAAACACCTGAGGAAAAACAGCTGGCTGCAATGAAGCTTGCCGAGGAGTCCTTAAAGTTCATGGACGTTGAAGGCGCGCTTTACTATTATAATCAGGTTGAAAAGCAGAGCGGCAAGCTTGGAAGTATTGCAAGAGATGCAATTAAAAGTATTGAGGCTCAGAAGGCAGTAGAGATGTCAAAACTGTTTGTGATGCAGAAATTTTTTCAGGAAATGGACCGTGATGATTTCGGGCGTTCAGTATCTTCAACAAATGAATTTCTGCAAAGGGAGAAGGACAAAAATCTGCTTGTTGTATTCTTTGATATGGTAAACTCTATGTCTCCAGGAGCGCGTGCGAGAGATGAGGCAAGGATTTTCTTGACTTATGATAACTTTAAGGATGCGGAAAATGCGCTAACAGCGATTGATTTTATCCAAACCCAGATAAAAAATGGAAAGAACTTAAGAGAAGCATATAACAGTGCAATTGACCCTGCAAAGTCTCCTTCTCTTACAGATGAGCAGAGAAAATTCCTGAGCAATGAGCCAAGCATGAGTTATAACCTTTACAAAACTGAGAACACAGGACAAAGAGAGAATGCCTTGCTTGAGATGGCAGAGAAATACAAGAAGGAAGGAAATTTTATGGGAGCTGCAATGGTTGCCTATGGTCTGCGTGAATCAACAACAAATAAGGATGTGTATAATGCAGCTGTCGGGATTTACGAAGATATAACTGGAGAGACAAAATGGCACAAACAGCCTGCTGAATTTTTTCATTCCTCTAACCTTTATGATATTGGAGCAAGTTTGGCAAATCCTTATTCCTTTATTATATATGGAGCAGCTGGAAAGGCTATTAGCACAGCAGTAGGTGGAATCAAGCCATTGGCTTCTCTTGTGAGTGCTGTAAAGCTTCCTGTATCATTTCTTGAGCAGTCTCTTCCAAAAGGCATTGCTGGAATTTCTATCGGAGTTGGAGTTGAGGTTGTAAAGGAAGTTGGTGAGGAAGTTCTTGAATACAAGGTTGAGGAAGCTTATGGTCCTGCTATCGGGCTTGCAGTTTCACTTGCCATAGGCGGTCTTGATTCTTTTGATGCTGCTGAAAGAAGCGCAAGAGAGGCTCTCAGCAGTTCATTTCTTCATGAAAAAGGAATTGTATTTGATGATAGATTAGGTGTATTAGGGACAAGCATTGAGTATGAAGGAGATATCAATCCTGCCAAACTTGCAAAGCATGGCAAGGTTGAGGTTGATGAAATTGGAAATATTAGGTTTACAAATAAAGACACAGGAGAGCTTGTTGTTTTTGAGAGAAGCAATGAGATTTATTTCAAGTCTGAAAAGGGAAGCATGAGACTGCCTGATTTTACAATAAAGCAGGAATTTGATAAGTTAACAAGAATGCATAATGCTGTTCCTGAGCATACTGCCCAGCCAGTTGAGCTTGTTCGTTCAATAAATCCAGATACAAAAACCGAGGTGGATGTTGGATATAGAATGGAATATGTCCCTGGAGTGAATCTTCCTGATTTTGATGAGATGATGGGAGGAATTCCAAAAGGGCTTAAGATTGAAATTTTGAAAACTGTGGATAAGTATCATCAAGCAGGCATTGTTCATAATGATTTGTATCAGAACATAAGGGTATTTTATAATCCTGAGAAAGCAGCATGGGATTTCAAGATAATTGATCCATTTCCTGACCCTCTGCCAAAGGATATTAAGGTTGAAAAAGAAAATGAGATGAGGAGCATTGCAAATTCATTGAATAGGATGGCTGAAAAACCAGCAGATAATTTTAATCCTGAAGAATTGGATGCACGGCTTAGGGAGAGGGCATTATCTGCAAGGATTTCAAATGTTGATGTGGTTGCCAGCAGTACAAATCCAATTACAGGAGAGACATTAAGCAAAATACAGTTTGAACAACTTATTCAGAATCTCAGGCAAGGAACATCAAGCAGCGCTACAGATATTGGATTGTCAGATGTTGCTGTTGATATATCTCCTGAAATCCCAGTAAGAACATTTGCAACAGGCGATTTTGCAGTTGTGGATACTGCATTTTTATATAATCCAGAGTTGGTTACTGGCGAGCATAGGGCAGTGGCTGATTTATTGCGATTGGGAGAGAAGCATGAGGGAATTATTTCATTGACAGGAGAGACAGCAAAGAACGGGATTTTTCAAAATGCTGGAGAGTTTAGTGTTTCTGAGAGGATAAATATCAGGGGAAATAAAAAATATGCCGCAGCAAGAATTACAGAGCAGCTCCAAAAAGTTCCTGATGGCATGAATGGAAATTCTGTGTTTCTCAAGCATATAATCTCGGGAGTTGCTGGAGATGATGGAAATATTGAATTCCAGAGATGGTCTTCTGCTGAGCTTTCTTCTGGTGTTAAGGAGATTGATGGAAACAGCATTTCTTTAGGAGATGTTGCTGAGAGGATAGAGTTTGCAAAGATAGATGCAGTTGCTGAGATTGACGGGAGATTAACTTCAGCAAGCAATCTCGTTTCTTTTACTTATGAGGAGAATGGGGTTGTTAAACCGCTTAATAAGAATAGTTTTGATGTCAACCGATTCAATGAAGTGGCAATCAGTGGAACTCCGGAAGAGCTTAACAGGATTGCACGGCTAAAGCCAGAAGCAAGGCAGAGATATCTTGATACTCTTGATAAGGAAATTGAGAAACACATGACTGGAGCAAATACTGATTATTACAAGGCAGCTGTAAAGATGTATGAACGGGCAGTTATTGAGGGAGATGCAAGTAAGAGAGCAATGTTTGAGCAGTTGTTTGGTTCCAAGACTGCTGAAGGAATGCAAATAGTATCAGATATGAGTGCATTGGAATTTGCGATGAATACAAGAATGCCAAAAGATAGGATTATTCTACAGATGGATAGTATAACCGCAAGATTAAGTCAGCAATATACAAAATTCTATTCCGAGACAGAATCTATCCTAAAACAGACAAATAAGTTTCTCGAGAATGGTGATTACAAATCAGCAAAATCGCGCATTAAGTATATAGGGAATATTTTAAATGATGACTTAATTGAAGAAACTCGTCAATTT
>CAZXRI010000073.1:0-6065 GCA_964642765.1 uncultured Methanosarcinales archaeon
ACCCCGCAGCTTGCTGCGATTGGGATAGGCGATGCCTATATTCTGCTTTATTTCTCCTGACTCTTTAATCAATGACAAATACGACCCACAAAAACTAAATAAATATTCCTATGTATTAAACAACCCTTACAAATACAACGACCCAACTGGCAGAGTTGCATATCTTATAATTGATAAAAAAAATAACAAAATAACCATTGGAGGTAATATTTACACCTATGGTTCAGGTGCATCTAATAATAATGCACAAAAAATACAGAATTCTATAAATAGTGCTTATTCTGGCAATACTTATACCTCAAAATTAGGAGATAAATATAACATAGAATTAAAAATAAATGTACAATATCTTCAATATAAACCTAAAACACTTGGCAACTATGACAATGCTGTAGAGATAAAAGGATTTTTTGGCGGATTATTCCATAGGTCGTATGTTTCTGGTAGTAGACAAGAAGGTTCTTGGTCTAAGTTTGCAATTGGATATCCTAAAGGACAAGGATTATATGCACACGAAACAGGCCATTTACTTGGATTAAAGGACAGATACACAGACAAAGAAACCATTTTAGGTACTGAGTCTGTTGCTATGGAAGGTTATGAGAATACATTAATGGCTGGAAATTCTAAATATGCAACGCAAAAAGAGATTAATAATTTAATTGATGAATCTTATCAGGAACATGAAAGGGGCATTACTTATGTAATTCCAGAACATGGCGAGGTTTATGCCATAGCAGATCCAGGAATAGACATTACATACCATTATTTAGACTATGAGGATTGATAAAAATGATAAAAAATATAATACAAAACAAACATATTTTTAATAACCTAATTATCTTGTTGGTCGACTATATTATTGCGATTAGGATTGTTAATCTCATTCTGCTTGTTTCCCTTATCATTGGAAGCCATTCTGTCTCTGCTAAGTGCAACCTGAAAAGCCATAGAAGTCCTGCCGACTATTATTCCTAAGAATAGGAAGCATAAATACAAAAAAAGCTGAACTGCTATCTCCATACCTGAATGATAAAGCAGGTTCTAAATAAGCGAGAGCCAAATTAAATAGATAAGATAAAGAGACTATTTAGTATATGGATAAAATATAGATGAAGAAGAAAGACAAGAAAAATAAAATAAAAAAATAAAGCCTTATTGCTGGGCTTGAGGCGTTACAACCTCGTTCTTAATCAAATCCTTGTAAGGGCCGATAACTCCAACCTGCCTGAAAACAAAGCTCTCGTCTGATTCTTTTGTGCCTACAGATGTCCATGCAGTAACAAGGTTTTTGTAAGCAGAAGCATCTTTTGATAGAATCACAGTCGGAACCGAGCTGATATTATACTTCTGCACAAGCTCCTTGCCTTTTGCATCTGATATGTCTGCATAATTCTCCTTGGCAATTTTCATGTTAAATCCTCTTTCTAGAATTGTCTTATGTGTAGAGACATTGTAGCATGTTGCACAACTGTTGTCTGTTAAATAGGTTATATCAACAATCCCCATGATTTTTCCAGTTGCCAAATCCTTATACGGCGGAGAAACCTCATCCAGAAGATAGCTTCCATCCTCTGCAATCTTGCCTATCTGCGGCCAGCTTGCCTTAATTAATTCATAGTCCCCTGCATCCTTTGACATTATCAATGCAGGAACTTTAGTCAGCTTATACTTTACAACAAGAGCTTTGCCGTCATCACTTGAAACATCAACGCTGGTTTCCTTGTCTATAAATACGCCATTTCCTCTTAACTGCTGGACAATCAGATTAAAGTCAAAGCATTCCTTGCATGTCTTGTCAATAAGGATAACTGAGCTTATCATGCCCTTTATATTTCCTGTTGCAACATCAGTGTAAGGAGGAATAATCTTAGTAAAAACAAGAGCATCTTCCTTCTCATCAAACTCAGACTTGATAGCAAGATTTGAAGAATTTCCCATGATAATTACAGTCGGGATTTTTTTCACGCCGTATTTCTCCACAAGGGCTTTTCCTGCTTCTGATTTGTATTCAAGTGCTTCTTCTTTTACAACCTTGACATTTTCTTTTTTAATAACAGCTATAAGCTCACTCAAATCAATGCAATCCTTGCATTCGCTGTTTCTTATCAGGTAAAGCGTAATCTCAACAGGCTTTGCAAGCTCGTCAGCTTTATCCTTGGCATCCTTGAGCTGGTCATTAAGCTTGTTTGTAGCATTAATTCCCTGAATAACATTATACAGCAGAATAAGCCCAACAATAACACCGAGGACAATCACAACAGTATAAACAGTATTGCTCTTAGGCTTTTTTTCTGATGCTGGATGCTCATTGTGTACATGATGCTGATGAGTCTGCTGCTCAGGTTTTTTATCATCTGCTGGCTTTTTAGTATCAACATCCTTGCTCTCTGTGCTTTCAGATTTCTCATGAGAATCACTATTCTCGTCGGGTTTTATATCAATATTTTCATTATTGTTTTCGTTTGCCATTTTTACCTGTTAAGTTCACCTTCTATTGCCTGCTGAAAATATTGTGATTGAATATCTCCCTGCAGTTTTATGCCATTGACAAAAAAAGTCGGCGTGATAGTAACCTGAGCTTTATTGCCTTCTTTATAATCATTCCTTATTTTATCCTTATATCTTTTGGAATTAACACATTCATCAAACTTGTCTATGTTCAGTTCAAGAATCTTTGCATAAGACCTCAAGCTTGATGAGTCAGTAGCGCTTCTCTCAAAAACAAGCTTTTGGAACTCCCAATACTTTCCTTGCTCTCCTGAACACAATGTTGCTTCTGCTGCTTGCTGTGAATTAGGATATTTTCCGGTAACCATTTCCTTGGAAACCCAGCGAACCTTTCCATCATATTTATCCATTAATTCCTTTAGTTTTGTATTATGGAAGCTTTTTGTGTAAGGGCATTGCATATCTCCAAACATGATAACTGTAACCTTGGAATCTGCTGGTCCAAATACTGGATCATTGGCATTTACAGATGGTTGTTTGAATGCTGTCAGATTCATGAACAACAGAACTACACCTACTATAACAGCAGCTATAACTCCGACGATAATAATATTCTTGACAAGGTTCTTTTTCTTCTGCTCACCCTGCTCTGTTTTTTGCTGCTCCTTAAACTGCTGTTTTCTTAGCTTTTTCCTTTCAGTCCTTGAGAGGTTGGATTCATTTGATTGGCTTGATTCTTGGCTGGATATATTAGATATATTATTTGGCTGAGCATTTCCTTTATCAGAATTAGATTCTATTTTATTCACCTGATTACTCTGAGCATTATCTTCATCAGCCATTTAAGCTAACCTCTATAACTCATTTTAAATTGTGAAATATTAAAAAAAACCAAAACCTTACAATGCAGGATCCTTTACAACCTGCTCAACTGCATTATCAACAATATTCGGCGCAATAACACCGCATCCGCCTGCAATAGGAGCCTGCTGTCCCTGAGGAGGCTGTGGATTTCCCTGCTGACCATAAACTGGATTTCCCGAATAAGCCTGCTGCTTCTGAGCGCATCCTGCTGCAAATAACAAAACCATAACCGCCACAAAACTTACTGCAAATATCTTTCTCATCAATAACACCCCCTTATTTATTCTATTGTATTCTCTTGAAAATAATCTCCCATTATAAATTTATTGGAAATTCTGAGTAAGGGAAAACAAAATAAAATTAATCAGATGCTAGCATCCACCGACCATGCTTGGCAAATCCTGTATATTTGACGGAACACCTGCTCCTGAAGATGTTGATGTTGCGCTTCCTGCCTTGCTTAATGTCAATGAGCCCTCGCTGAGTTTGGTCTTTAATTCATTAAGCTGGATTGCCTGCACAATAGATACAAGCACTAATATTCCCAATACAATTGCTATGATTATATTCTTATCCATTTTTCATGTCCTCCTGTTTTATTGTTAACAATCAGCATCCGCCAACCATTCCCGGCAAATCTTTCAGGTCTGCTGCTGATGCTTCTTCTCCGCTGCCGCTTCCGTCTGCAAACTGGGCGATAATCCCATTTGAGCCGCCGTGCCTTAATGATTTGGCTGACATCTGGCCTGTATAAACAAGATAATCCTGAATCATTCCCTGAGGATACCACAAGCCTTTCCATTTTGTCATCTCGCCCATGATTTCCTCGTCTGTCTTTTCAGGATAATACTTGATGAAAAATTTTGCCATTCCCTGCCAGGCATAGCTGTGGGCGCATCCGCAATTAGGAATGGGAGTTACTTGGTTAGGTCCTCCGCAGCAATAGTCGCATGTGAATCCATTGACCATTTTTTTGTATCTATCCTGCTCTTCTGCTGTGAGCTTAATTTCACTTTTTGTTCCAAATCTGCTTGAACCCAGAAAGGATGCCCATACTTTTTGGCTTGTAATTGGATCATTAAATGTAATGCCATTGAGCAATTCAGAGCCAGGACCTTCTTCAACGTAGAATGGTGTTCCTGTTGGTACAATATAATTGATTGCATCCTGCGTCGGGTTTCCTGTATCTTTTGGAGCAGGAGTTTCGCTTATTGTTGGCCATTCAACCAGCTTTGTTGTTCTTCTGTCAGTATTCATCATTGGGCCGACTATTTTACCTCCTTTACTGCCTGATAAAAGAGAGCCTGCCTTGCTTAATGTTTTCTGCACAGGGTTTGTAACATGCCCGGTTGAGAAAAAAGAATCAATGCCTGTAATCTGAAGCTGATTATTGATAACTAAAACAGCAACAACAAAAACCATAATAATATTTACATAAAAAATTCCTGTATTCTCTTTTTTAGACGCCATTTTTCACAACTCCGACTTTGATATTGTTCTGCTTTGCTTTACACTTCTTGTAAAGGTTATTCTATTTAAAGGTTTGCTTTTTCAGCTAATGCTCATCTTCCAATAATTCCATCTCCTTGCCGCTGAGTTCATAAGCTGCTTTTGTAACCATCTCAATCTGCTTCTCAATGTCTTCTTCAGATTGATTGCCATAGCTTATCAGGAGCCTGTCTAAATCATTAATCTCATGCTCTGCCATTTCGTAATTCTGCTTTCCATTCACATAAAACTTAACAGATGATTTTCCATCATTGCAAAAATTCCCTGAATCTGTTTCAATGCAGTTTCCTGTAAGCTTAAATCCTATTGATGTAAGAAAATGCCCGAGCATTATTCCTTTTGCATGGACATGAACAGTATCTCCAATCCCATCCTCGACGTGAACATGCTGGGATTTAAGTTGATACTTTTGCTGGCTAAGGTCTATCTTTTCTCCGTTCACAAAAATAGCTATGTCCGCATGATAATGGACTGAGCCTATTTCATCAACTCCGGAAATAGCCTGCAAGTCTTTTACATATCTGTCTGCCCTTGCAAGCTGGCTGGATTTTGATGAGCTATTATAAATTAAAAAAACTACGACTATGCCAAGCATGAAAATTACTACATACGGGAAATATTTTTTTAGGTTCATTTTAATCTTCCTTCTTTGCTTTATTCCTCGATTTCATTTTAGTTATCTTATCCTTTACAAAAAAGACAACAGCAAGCAATGCAATGCTTCCTCCTATAATCCATAAAAACAAGGAATATTTCTGGAAAGGAGCAAACGGAATTCCTGCAACAAGGACACCACCATTAAATAGAATCATGTTATTAGACATACACCCTTTTTTGAGCTGGATTACAAGTGTGATGATAAACAATACAAATGCAGTAATCCAGAATGGAATAGCAACCTGAGTTAGGAATAGCAAAGGCATTCCAGCAACTGTTATTCCGACGAGGCTTAATAGGGATATTAATGCCAAACATGCAGAATGGCAAACTTGATATGAGCCAAGAAAGCTAGCAATTCCTGAAAATATTCCTAGCACTCCTGTTCCTTTTTCCTTTACTGTTTTTTTCAATTCCATTATTTCACCTCAAAATTATTCATCCAAATATAAATCTTATTGCTCCAAGCTGATAATATATAATGTAAGCTCCTGCAAATATCACGACAATTGCGCTGATTTTTTTCATATACCTTAAAGCTCCTCGAATATAGTTAACAACAACCATTTTTGCAGATGCAATCA